>JAFOLE010000310.1 GCA_017419465.1 Solobacterium sp.
ATGCCGAACACCTTTTTCAGTTTTTCCTTTACGGTTTCCGGATCCGCGCCGTTCAGGCGTATATAGATCCGGTCATATGTCCGGCGGTATTCCAGCTGTTCAAAATCCCGGAGAATTCCCCGGATGTTGTTATCCAGTTTTCGGATAAAATCCTTCCGGTTTTTTCCCTTTGTAGTCAGTTCGCCGTAACGAATCAGGACGGTATCATATTCAGCCATACTGTTCTGTCATCTCCTTCACTGCTGTTACAAATGCATCGATCTCTTCTTCGGTGTTTTCCATGGACATGGAAACACGGATCGAACAGGATGCCCGGCGCGGGGAACAGCCCATCGCCAGCAGCACATAACTCGGGTTGTCCGAATGCGCTTCGCAGGTGCTCCGCGCGCTGATCATGAATCCTCTGCGGTTCAGTTCATTCTGCATGACTTCACTCGGTATCTTTTCATACGAGAAGTTCACGACAGCAGGAAGTCCGTCTTCCGGCGAATTGATCTCGATACCCTCGATTTTGCGCAGTCCGTCCAGCAGACGCTTCCGCAGTGTCTGCGTATGCAGCATGAACGACTTCTGCCGTTCGAGCGCAAGCCGCAGCGTTTTCGCAAACACCATATCCGCTGCTGCGTTTGCCGTACCGCCCCGCAGTCCGAATTCCTGCTCGCCGCCGGAGATCAGCGGTTCCATCGGCACATATCTTTTTTTCACAAGAATTCCGCTTCCTTTAAGACCATGAATCTTATGCGCGGAAATCGACGCAAGATCGATATCTTTCATCGATAGCGGGATCTTTCCTGCTGCCTGCGTCATGTCGCAGTGGAAATAGGCATGGCTTTCCCGCTGTACGATCTGCCTGATTTCCTCGATCGGATTGACTGCACCGGTCTCGTTGTTTACATACATGACGGAAACAAGTATTGTGTCAGGCCGCAGCGATGCGCGCACATCGGAAGCATGCACACGGCCGGACGCATCGACCGGAAGCCAGGTGATCTCATAACCGAACAGGCGTTCCATCTGACGGCATGCATTCAGCACACTGCTGTGCTCGATCGGCGTCGTAATGATATGTTTCCGGCTTTGATCCGCAAAACACACCCCTTTGACAGCCATACTGTTTGCTTCACAGCTGCCGGAAGTGAAGATGACTTCATCGGCCGAAACACCTAAAAGCCCGGCAGCAGCACTGCGGGCTTTTTCCATCATGCGGTGAACCTCACTGCCTTCGTCATACAGCGATTCGCTGTTGGCAAAGTGAGTTTCCAGCAAAGATATATAGGTTTTCAGCACATCCGGATCGATGCCGGTCGTGCCTGCGCTGTCGAGGTAAATCCTACGCTTCACTCGAGTTCTCCCGGATCATGCTTTCATAATTACCCGGATGGATTTTTTCAATCGTGGCAATCGCAATCGAAAGCGCCTGTGTGTAATCGCCGTTGCGGAAACAGAGTTCGCTCCTCGTCAGTTCACTGTCAATATCTGCATAGGTGCTGCGGTAACGGTTTCCGAAGACGATCGTATTCTCAACCATCATAACCGTCGCAAC
>JAFOLE010000311.1 GCA_017419465.1 Solobacterium sp.
GGCTGATCTGACTGTATGCCTACAGCAGAAAGGCCAGGAACCACTGGTGCTCCTGACCTCTTAATCATATGTTTGATGAAGGTTATCTTCCTACTATGACCAGGACCAGTGTGCTCCTGATTTCAGAATAGAAAAAACACCGATAATCTGATTTCCTGCATGCGGAATCCGAAGGTGAAGTTTGTCACGCATCCGGACGATGACCATACACCGCTGAACTATGACCGCCTGACGGATGCCGCAAAGGAAACGCACACCGCGCTTGAAATAAACAACAGTTCCCTGGTCAAGAAGCAGTTCCGTCTCAACTGCTATGACAATTACCGGACCATCCTGAGGCTCTGCCGTGAGAAAAATGTGCCGGTAATCGTGAACTCCGATGCCCACGATCCATCCCAGGTCGGAATGCTTGATCTGGCCGTTGAACTGCTGGAATCCGAGGATTTTCCGACGGATCTGGTACTGAATGCGGACTATGATCGCCTGGTTCGGTTCCTGACGGAATGAATCCGGGGTGCCCAAGCAAAAAAAGGAATGAATTCAGTCCTTTACTTATAAGTAAGAAAACTGTAATATATCGATATCCTTTAAAGAACTAGTCCAGTGAGGCAGAAAGGAAACTTGTTATGACGAAGAACAACGGTCGTTGTGAAAGTCTGATGTGCAAGTATACCGGAAATGTAAATGAAATTTCCGGGGGTTTTTTTACCAAAGTCTGTTTATAGCCTGTGGAACCGTTTCCGCAGGTTTTTCTTTTATGAGAAGGAGGAAACTAGATGAAAAAAGTCGCAATTATTATGGGATCTGATTCGGACTGGAAGGTCATGGAAAAAGCAGCCCTCACCCTGAAGGGACTGGACATTCCGTTTGAAGCACATGTATATTCCGCGCATCGTACGCCGGAAGAAGCTGCACAGTTTGCGGCGTCTGCGGCGGACAACGGATTCGGTGTGATCATCGCCGGCGCCGGCATGAGCGCAGCGCTTGCCGGATGCCTTTCCGCAAAAACAACATTGCCGGTCATCGGTGTCCCCCTGGATGCCGGACTGCAGGGCGTGGATGCGCTCCTCAGCACCGTGATGATGCCTCCGGGAATCCCGGTCGGCTCCGTCGGTGTCAATGCGGCGAAGAATGCGGCACTGCTTGCGGCGGAAATTCTTGCGGTCAATGATGCGGAACTTACCGGAAAACTGGCAGCGCAGAAAGAAGCGATGCGCAATGCGGTTCTGGAAAAGGACGCAAAGATGCAGGAAACCGTAAAGGCGCTGTGAACCGGAAGGAAGGATAACCGATATGTCAAAAAGTTACAGTGACAGCTACAAGGCAGCCGGTGTTGATGTGACGGCCGGCTATGAATCCGTACGGCTGATGAAGGAACATGTCGAGCGGACACGGATTCCGGGTGTGCTCGATTCCATCGGCGGTTTCGGCGGACTGTTTGCGCCGGAAGTTGCCGGAATGAAAAAACCGGTGCTGGTTTCCGGCACCGACGGTGTCGGCACAAAGATCAAGCTTGCATTCCTGATGGACCGGCATGATACGGTCGGAATCGACTGCGTTGCGATGTGTGTCAATGACGTGATCTGTGCCGGCGCGAGACCGCTGTTCTTCCTTGATTACATTGCATGCGGAAAGAACGTGCCGGAAAAAATCGCGGAAATCGTAAAAGGCGTCAGTGAAGGCTGCGTCCAGGCAGGCTGCGCGCTGATCGGCGGTGAGACTGCTGAGCATCCGGGCATGATGCCGGAAGACGAATATGATCTTGCCGGATTTACCGTAGGTCTTGCGGATGAGGAAAAGATCATCGACAAGGCATCGGTAAAGGAAGGCGATGTAATCATCGGTATGGCATCGAGCGGTGTTCATTCCAACGGATTCTCGCTCGTCCGCAAGGTGTTCGATATCGGAAACTGCGATCTGAACGCCTATACAGAAGAACTTGGAAAACCGCTTGGCGAAACGCTGCTTACCCCGACGGTAATTTATGTAAAACCGGTGCTGAAACTTCTTGAAGAAGTAAACGTGCACAGCTTTGCGCATATTACCGGCGGCGGATTCCACGAAAACCTGCCGCGTGCGTTCGGTGACGCATACAGCGCAGAGATCACGGAAGGCAGCTGGGACATCCCGCCGATCTTCCGGCTGATTCAGAAGAAGGGAAACATTTCCGACCACGATATGTTCAATACCTTCAATATGGGCGTCGGCATGTGTGCGGTTGTCGCACCGGAAGATGCGGAGAAGACCGTGGAGATTCTCAATGCGAACGGTGTAAAGGCATGTGCGATCGGCCGGATCATTCCGGGTGATCACAGCGTTGTCTTCAAGAAGGAGAACGCATGATCCGGATCGCTGTGCTTGTGAGCGGCGGCGGCACAAACCTGCAGGCACTGATCAACGCCATGCAGGAAGGAAAGTTCCCGCATGCGTCAATTGAACTGGTGCTTTCGTCCAGTGACACGGCATATGCGCTGGAGCGTGCCGCAAAGGCCGGAATAAAGACCGCGGTTGTACGCCGCAAGGATTATGTCAGCCAGGATCTCTTCGATCTTGCGGTCGTTACGACCCTGAAGGATCATGACATCGACATGGTCGTGCTTGCCGGATATCTGTCAATTCTCGGACCGGCCGTGATTCAGGCCTATCCGGAGCGGATTCTCAATATTCATCCATCCCTGATTCCGTCCTTCTGCGGAAAGGGATTCTACGGACTGAAAGTCCACGAGGAAGCGCTGAAGCGCGGGGTCAAGGTGACCGGCGCCACGGTGCACTATGTCAATGAAATTCCTGACGGCGGACGGATCCTGATCCAGAAGCCGGTCATGGTACAGGACGGGGATACCCCGGAAATCCTGCAGAAACGTGTTATGGAAGAGGCAGAATGGATCATTCTGCCGGAAGCGGTCCGGATGGTTTCGGATGCGCTGGATAAAGGAGAAAGAGTATGAAGGCAGTCGATTTATTTGAAGAACTGAAACAGAACAGCTACCCGGGCCGCGGCATCGCGATCGGCAAGACCCCGTGCGGAAAGAAGCTCCGCATTGCGTACTTCATCATGGGCCGCAGTGAAAACAGCCGCAACCGCGTCTTCGTGGAAGACGGCGAAGGCATCCGCACACAGGCATTTGATGAATCCAAGATGAAGGATCCGAGTCTCATCATCTATGCGCCGGTGCGTGTCATCGGTGATACGACAATCGTAACCAACGGCAATCAGACCGATACCATCTACGATGCGATCGCAGAAGGAAAGACATTTGAGGATGCACTCCGCACCCGTACCTTTGAACCGGACGGTCCGAATTTCACGCCGCGCATCTCCGCAATTGTAAAGGGCGACTTCTATGAGATGTCGATCCTCAAGAGTGCGGAAGGCGATGAACGCACGGCCCGCCGCTACTTCTTTGACTATCCCAATGAACTGCCCGGATACGGTCATCTGATTCATACCTATGAGTCCGATGGCAACCCGCTTCCTTCCTTTGAAGGAGAGCCGACACTCTGGGAAATGGTGAAGGAACCGTTTGATGACTGGTCCGACCATGTATGGGAAGCACTCAACCCCGACAACAAGGTATCTCTGTTCACAAGAGTCATTGACCTTGAGACCGGCGAAACCCGCACGCATATCTATAACCGCAATCAGAAGGAGGAGAACTGACAATGGCAAACGAACTGGAACTGAAATACGGCTGTAATCCCAATCAGAAACCGTCCCGCATTTTCATGGAGGACGGCAGTGAACTTCCGGTAACGGTCCTGAACGGCCGTCCGGGCTATATCAACTTCATGGACGCACTCAACAGCTGGCAGCTTGTAAAGGAACTGAAAGCCGCAACCGGACTTCCTTCTGCCGCAAGCTTCAAGCATGTATCCCCGGCAGGTGCCGCAGTCGGACTGCCGCTGAGCGACGTGGAACGCAAGATCTACTTTACCGGTGACGGTGAACTTTCTCCGCTTGCATGTGCGTATGCACGCGCACGCGGCGCAGACCGCATGAGCTCCTACGGTGACTTTGCGGCGCTGTCCGATATCTGCGATGCGGATACCGCAAATCTTCTGAAGCCGGAAGTCAGCGACGGTGTCATTGCGCCGGGCTATACGGAAGAAGCGCTCGCAATTCTCAAAACCAAGAAGAAGGGCAACTACAATGTCCTGCAGATGGATGAATCCTACCGTCCGAATCCGATTGAACACAAGCAGGTATTCGGCATCACCTTTGAACAGGGCCGCAACGAAATCGTGATCGATGAATCCGCGGTATCCAACATTGTCACGGAAAACAAGAATCTTCCGGAAGACGCAAAGCGTGATCTCATCATTGCGCTGATCACACTCAAGTACACACAGTCCAACTCCGTTGCCTATGCCAAGAACGGTCAGGTTATCGGTGTCGGTGCCGGCCAGCAGAGCCGTGTTCACTGTGTACGTCTTGCCGGAGACAAGGCAGACCACTGGCTGCTGCGTCAGTGCCCGAAAGTGCTGAACCTCCCGTTCCGTGAGGATATCCGCAGACCGGACCGTGACAACGCAATCGATGTCTATATCGGAAATGAGTACATGGATGTTCTGCGTGACGGCGCATGGCAGAACTTCTTCACCGAACAGCCGTCCGTATTCACCGAAGAAGAGAAGCGCGCATGGCTCGATCAGAGCACCGGCGTTTCCCTGGGCAGTGATGCATTCTTTCCGTTCGGCGACAACATCGAACGTGCGCACAAGAGCGGCGTCAGCTATGTTGCGGACCCGGGCGGATCGATCCGCGACGACAATGTCATTGAAACCGCAAACCGCTATGGCATGGTTATGGCGTTCAACGGCATTCGTCTGTTCCATCATTAATTTACAGAACAGGGAAAGGCGGGAAATCGAAGTATGAAAGTACTGGTAGTCGGAAGCGGCGGAAGAGAACATGCCGTTATCCGCAAACTGAAAGAAAGCAGACCGGATCTTGAAATCCTCTGTGCCCCCGGCAACGGCGGCATTGCGGCAGATGCGGAATGTGTAGATGTTAAGGCGACCGATGTCGAAGGCATGGTTGCCCTCAGTAAGGAACGCGGAGTGGACTATGTCGTCGTTACTCCGGATGATCCTCTGGCACTCGGCATGGTCGATGCGCTGAAGGAAGAAGGAATTCCATCCTTCGGTCCGACAAAGGCTGCGGCGCGTATTGAGGCATCCAAAGTATTCTCCAAGAATCTGATGAAGAAATACGGCATCCCGACCGCGGCTTACGAAGTGTTTGACGATCCCCGTGCGGCTGCGGACTATATCCGCAGTCAGAACCGCTGGCCGGCTGTCATCAAAGCGGACGGACTTGCGCTCGGAAAGGGCGTCATCATTGCGCAGAATGAAACAGAAGCCATGGACGCACTTACGAGTCTCATGGTCCGCAAGACATTCGGAGAATCCGGAAGCCGTGTGGTTGTCGAGGAATTCCTGACCGGTGTGGAAGTTTCCGTGCTTGCATTTGCGGACGGAACGACTGTTGTACCGATGGTCTCCTCCATGGATCACAAGCGTGCCGAGGATGATGACAAAGGTCTGAACACCGGCGGAATGGGAACCATCGCACCGTCTCCGTTCTATACATCAGAACAGGCGGAGCGCTGTATGAAGGAAATCTTCCTTCCGACGATGGAAGCTATGAAAAAAGAAGGCTGCCCGTTCAGCGGCTGTCTGTACTTCGGACTGATCCTTACGGATGAGGGACCGAAGGTCATTGAATACAACAGCCGGTTCGGCGATCCGGAAACACAGTCTGTGCTTCCGCTGCTGGACGGTGATCTGTTCGCAATCATGAACGCATGTACAAACGGTACACTGAGCGCATCGATGGTGAACTGGAAAGACGGTGCGGCTGCCTGCGTCATTGAGGCAAGCGGCGGCTATCCGGGCAGTTATGAAAAAGGAAAAGAGATTCACGGTCTCGGCGCAGACGGACAGTGCGACGGCGTGACGGTTTATCATGCCGGCACAAAACGCGCAGACGGAAAATACTACACCAACGGCGGA
>JAFOLE010000312.1 GCA_017419465.1 Solobacterium sp.
ACCGACTGTTTCTGCGATCAGATTTTCTATACGCTGTATGAGCGCGGGGCGGAATATGATCTGGTTCCGTTTCTGAAAGAACACGACATCCTGCCGATGTCCTATTCTTCGCTTGGCTCAAATTATTACAGCCATCCGGATGTGCACAAAAACAGGACAATCATGAATGCATGCCGGGAATATGACATTGCGCCGGAAGCGTATATGTTAACCATGAATGTTGCGGCCGGCTTTGCGGCACTGTTCACCACATCCTCGCTTTCCCACCTGCATGACAACCTTGCGGAAGTCAGTGACGAAACCTGTGCGGCATTGAAGCCGGTATTTGACCGGGAATTCCCGGCGCCGGACCATGCGGTCCCGCTGGTAAAAATCTGACCATATCATGAACTGCGCGGGCAGGGCATCCATCGGATGCCTTTTTCTCTGTGACACAAGAAAGGAGGACCTTAATCCTCCTGTGTAAATGCGATACGGCGGTATTCCTGATGATGATCATCATAGATGATGAATTCGGACTCCGTAAGCACACCGTAGCTCTTTGGATGGCCTTCCTTCGGAAAGGTGATACTGCCGGGGTTCAACGTATAAACGCCGTCCCGCAGTCCGGTGTCGGGAATGTGGGTATGGCCGTACAGGAAAATATCTCCCGGGCTGAGCCGCGGCATATGCGCAGGGCTGTAGATATGACCGTGTGTGATGAACAGTCTTCGGGATCCCAGCATGAAACTGTTGTATGCGGCGTCATAGGGAAATTCCAGCATCAGTCCGTCCACTTCCGCTTCACAGTTTCCCCGGACCGCAAAAATACGCTCGGAATACTGATTCATAATGCGGGCGACCGCTTTCGGGTCGTGGTTTTCCGGAACCGGATTGCGCGGACCGTGATACAGGACGTCCCCAAGACAGAGGACCGCATCCGGATTATGCAGGCGGCAGGCGTCTTCAAACACTTCCGCGCCGGTGCAGCTGCCGTGGATATCGGATATGACTAAATACTTCATATATTAATAATCCTTTCTCAACTATCATACCGTTCTCAGCGTTGATTTGATCAGAAAACAAAATGTTATAACATTAAGACAAAATGTATTGCGTTCCCTTTTCCGGTGCGGTAAATTGAAGCAGGAGAGAGGGGATGACAAACACGGAACTGAAAAAAGGGAGCGGGCAGAAGCCCCTCTGGAGTCAGCTGTTTGAGATCCTGAAGGAACGTATTGCGGAGAATGTCTACGAGGCCGGAAGTGTTCTGCCGACTGAGGCGGAACTGATGAAGGAATTCTCGGTTTCCCGCATTACCGTCCGTCAGGCAATGAACCGGCTGCTTCAGGAAGGCATGATTTCAAGACGGCGCGGAAGCGGCACGATCGTACTGCCGACCCCGGGAAACCTTTCCACGAGTTTCCATTCCACCTTCAAAGGGGAAGAGCACAATCACCTGAAGGATCGAAGAGTGCTTTCCGTCGCGTATCAGCCGGTTCCTCAGGAAGCGGCCGATTTCTTCGGCACCTCAGTGAACCAGCCGCTGCTTACGCTGGTCCGCGAATCCTATCTCAACGGGAAACCGGTTGTTAGGTATGTGACCTATCTGAGTCCCGCGTGCATGGTGAAGGACACGGACGATGTGTCCGGATCGCTGTATGAACTGCTGGAGGAACTGGGTGACCCGATTGACCGGGTCACAGAAGTCATTACCGCATTTATTGCCGGACCGGAAGAAAAGAACATCTTCCATCTCGAAAACGACACTGCGCTGATTCATCGTATCCGGAAGGGATACAGCCGGGAAAATCCGATCGAGTATACCGATTCCCTGTATCTTTCTGATGATTATCAGCTGACGATTGAAGAGTCATTTAATAAATAACAGACAACAGGAGGGATTCAGATATGGGACCGATCAAGGTAAGCCCGATGTATGACAAAACGATCTGGGCAGGCGATAAGCTGGCAAAGATCCGTAATCGTGTATGGAACGGCGAAGGCACGTCCTGGGAAATCAGCGTGCATCCGTATGCACAGTCCGTGGTCAGTGAAGGGAAACATAAGGGAAACACCCTCGTGTCCCTGATTGAACATGATCATGACGGCATTCTCGGTACCGGTGTCACGGATGAAGATCTGTTGCGCTGTGCCTTTCTTGACGCAAAGGATTCACTTTCCGTACAGGTTCATCCCGGTGAACGCTATGCGCGGGAAAACGAAAACGACCACGGAAAAACCGAAGCCTGGTATATCCTCGATGCGGATGAAGGTGCATCGCTGGTCGCCGGCTCGGACTTCCGTTCCAGAGATGAGATCCAGGCATCGATCGATGCCGGTACGATCGAAGACCACCTGTACCGCATTCCGGTAACGGAAGGAGATTTTGTCCAGGTTCCAAGCGGCACCCTGCATGCACTGGGTGCGGGAATCCTGGCGCTTGAAATCGGTACGAACTCCAATACCACCTACCGGTTCTACGACTACAACCGCAGAGACAAGGACGGCAATCTCCGCCCGTTGCACATTGCGAAGAGTCTGGATGTTGTTGTCTGCGGACAGACCGGCGTGAAAGTTTCCACACCGGTGGATCATCAGCCGAAAGTAAAACGGATCGTAGATTTCCCGGAATACAGCGTCGACCTGATCGATGTAAACGGGGAATATACACTTCCCGCATGGCCTGCTTCCTTCCGGACGCTGTCCTGCGTCAAGGGAGAGGCGGTGCTCACCTGTGAAGGGGAGACCTCAGACCTTGCATTTACGGAGTCGGTATTCCTGCCGGCATCCTGCGGAGAGATCACTGTGAAAGGAGACTGCCGCCTGCTGGTCGGTACCCCGAAGCCGCGGTCAGTCATGGATATCAAAGAACCGCGCTTTCTGACAGACTTCTCGAAGACTGCATCTTCCGTTACGCTCTCGCACGGCGTCAAGAAGCTGAAGGATATCGCTTCCTACTATCTCAATACGGAAGGCGTGGATCCGGAGACAGTGCTGTATGAAGTGCAGTGCGATGACGGAAATCCGGAAGTCCCGGGCTCGCTGTCCTACGGTCTTACAACGATTTATCCCAACCGCATCAATGAGGAGTGTCCGTTTACCAAGGGACACTGGCATATGGATGAAAGTGTAGAGGAAGTCTATGAAGGCGAGGCCGGAACCGGACTTCTGATGTATATGAACCATGACGGTATGACCTGGTGTGAAAAGGTATTCCCGGGCAGTGTACATCACATTGCGGGAACACTGGCACACCGGCTGATCAACACCGGCGATGAGCCTCTGAAGGTACGGGCAGTCTGGCCGCCTTCGGCAGGACACAACTATGACGAGGTAATCGCGCATCCGTTTGGATTCCGCGTATTCCGGAAAGGAAATGAACTGAAGGTAATTCCCCATGAGTAATTATGACCGTTTTCCGCACATCAACTGCAGCGACGGCCGTGTAACCCGCGGCTACGACAACATCATTTCCAAACTGCAGAGCCGGATCACACCGGATGCACGTTTTGTGCTGATTGCGGAAACCTATCCGGGCGTACGCGATGAGGAAATCCTTCCGCAGCTGAAGCAGCTGAATCCCTCCCTGGTTATTGAGACAAAAGATCTGTATCTTCCGGATGCGGAAATGACGGAGAAGATGATGCCGTGGCTGACCGATGACCGTGTCTTCGGCCATATGTACAGCGGCACCGTGGAAACATTCCTCGACAATGAAAAAGTACAGGCCGCAAAGAAGGCGGTGGACGCGGCTTCCGGTCTGATTCTTGTATACGGCATGGGTGCCTCGCTCTTTGGGACAGGGGACCTCTGCGTCCTGTTTGATATGGCGCGCTGGGAGATCCAGATGCGCTACCGTGCAGGAATGGGCAACTATAACTGCTCGAATACCGATGATGATATCCTGCGCAAATTCAAGCGCGGCTACTTTGTGGAATGGCGGATGGCGGATCTGCTTAAGATCAGGATCCTCGATTCCATCGATTATCTGATTGATACGAACAAGGCGGATGATCCGAAGATGATCACCGGCGGTCAGTTCCGCAGCGGACTGAAACAGGCGGTGAACCAGCCGTTCCGTCTTGTGCCGTATTTTGACCCGGGTGTCTGGGGCGGCCAGTGGATGAAGGAACACTGCAATCTCGATCCTTCCGCAAAGAACTACGCCTGGTCGTTTGACGGCGTTCCGGAAGAGAACTCGCTGTATCTGCGGTTTGGCGATACGGATGTCGAGATTCCGGCAATGGATCTGACCCTGTACTGTCCGAAGGAACTGCTCGGCGCAAAGAACTATGCCCGCTTCGGTGCGGAATTCCCGATCCGGTTTGACTTCCTGGATACGATGGGCGGACAGAATCTCAGCCTGCAGGTACACCCGCTGACGGAATATATTCACCGGACTTTCGGAATGGCATATACCCAGGATGAAAGCTACTACCTGCTGGATGCCGGCGAGGATGCGTGTGTGTATCTCGGCGTAAAGACCGGCACGAAGCCGGAGGACATGCTGGGGGCGCTGAACGAAGCGCAGGAAACCGGAACCTTTGACGCGGAACGCTATGTCAATAAATTCCCGGCGAAGAAACATGACCATTTCCTGATTCCGGCCGGAACGATCCACTGTTCCGGAACGAACGCCATGGTGCTGGAAATCAGTGCGACACCTTATATCTTTACCTTCAAGCTCTGGGACTGGGGCAGACTCGGCCTCGACGGAAAACCGCGTCCCATCAATATTGAACACGGTTCCCATGTCATTCAGTGGGACCGTACGACCGACTGGGTAAAGGAACACCTTGTCAATCCGACCGAGATGATTCACACCTGTGATGCCTATGACATTGAGCATACCGGTCTTCATGAGCTTGAGTTTATCGAAACCCGCCGCTATACGGTGCGGGAGTCTGCGGAGATCGATCTCTGTGAAAGCGTCAGTATGTGCAACCTCGTCGAGGGAAGCGCAGCGCGGATCGAGAGTCCGGACAATCTGTTTGAACCCTATGAGATTCATTATGCGGAAACCTTCATCCTGCCGGCAAATATCGGCAGGGTGCGGATTGTGCCTGTGGAGGGAACCGTTAAGGTTATGCGGGCCTTTGTACGCGGTTCCCTCTGTTGCCAGTAGCTTTTCACTGCGGTAAAATACGATTCATATGGGGATGGAATTAGTATGAGCAGTGTTTATAATTCACAGGCCTTTTACTATGTGCTTGTGATCGGATTTGCGGCTTATACCGCATATTATCTGTGGAAGGTGTTCCAGTTTCTCGCCGCCAACTACAAGGCGCGGAAAAAATACCTTGCGCAGTACGGAACAGAAAATACAAAGACGGTCAATCAGTTCTGGTGGTGGACCGCAGGTTATTCGCTTCTGATCATCTACAGTATTTATTCGGTGGTGACGATTGATTCCTCGATTGAGCAGGCAGAGTGGTTCCGTATGGCATTCCTGTTTATTGCTCTGATTCTTCTGGGACAGATGCTGGTGGCGGCAGTCAAGCGCAGTGCGCTGGTCGGCCCGGAGGCATTTGTGGTGGAAGATGCGGTTGTGCCGTGGAAGAGCGTTCTGAACATGGACCCGAAAAAGCGCGGTCTGCAGCGGATCGTTGAGCTTCAGACAACGCAGGGAAAGTACACGCTGTCACGGGAAATGGGCCTTGTGCTTCACAAGGAACATGAGGAATGGAAGAAACGCAGAAAAGAAGCGAAAGAAAAGAAAAAGGAAAAGAAGAAATAATGTCCGAGAGTACAAAACGCGTCAGCGGCAGACAGACCGCAGGACAGGCAGTCATCCAGTTCCTGAAGCAGAAGGGTGCGCTGGATGAAGAACATGCGGTCGGCTATGATCAGCTGAAGAACATCAAACTGACAACGCAGGTTCTTGCCTATACAATTGCCAATCTCATGCAGGAAAAGGTGGTCATCCGTACGGATGATGACCGGTATTATTTCAGCGAGGTGAACTGGGCAAAACTGGAACGCAAGGTACTTGGTTCCTATTCCTTTCTGTTCATCATTCCGATCGTGGCCGCAATCATCTTCTACTTCGTGTCGAAGTTTATCTGAGAATCTGAAATTTCATGGATTTGCGGAAATGCAGAATGTGCATTTTCGTATTTGTCAATATTGTCTTTGTAACCGTTTACGATATAAAATATTGTCATTGAGTGGAAGGGCAGATTATGTATACATGCTGCACTTCCGGAGGAGAGAAAATGAGATATGTAGTTATGGTAAGTCACGGTGAATTCGCGCCGGGACTTCGGTCTGCTGTCTTTATGATGACAGGACCGAAAGACGAAGTTCTTTGCACCAACCTTCGCGCAGATATGAGCGCAGATCAGTTCCAGGACAATTTCCGTGAACTGGTGGCACCGATTGCCGCGGATGACGAAGTAATTCTTCTCTGCGATATTCTCGGCGGTTCTCCGATGACAAAGTCCCTCGAAGTTCTGTCTGAGCGTGGTCTGCTCGACACTGCGATCGTTCTCACCGGCATGAACATGCCGATGGCTATGACAGCAGTCATCATGAAGGACGTTCTCGAAGACAGAGAAGCGCTGAAGAACACAATTATCAGCGAAGCACAGAATGCAGTCGCAGAGTTCAAGCCGGTTGCGGATGAAGACTCTGACGACGATATCTGATTCAGGAAGTAACACAGTTTTGTGAAATCATAGTTAAGGAGGATAATACTACATCTTATGATCACATTCATGCGTGTTGACGACCGTATCATTCACGGTCAGATTATCACCCGCTGGTCCAAGGAATATCCTTGCGACGGTATCATCGCGGTAAATGACAAGGCAGCTACAACTCCCGTTCTGAAGCAGAGCTTTGTCGCTTCCACCGAGAAGAAGGTATTCATCTGGACGATGGAACACTTCCTCGAGAATGCAAAGAAGGTATTTGAGAGTCCGAAGCACTACTTCCTGATCACAAAGAACCCGCTCGACATGGCTACCATTCTCGTTGACAACGGCTTCGTTCCGAACAACGTTAAGGAACTCATCATTGGTCCGTGCAACGATCGTCCGGGAACTGTCAAGCTCGGAAACAACCAGTCCATCACTCAGGAAGAAGCAGAAGCTCTTGAGAAGATCTGGAAGAAGGGCTACACCGTTACATTCGCGCTCGTTCGTGAGACAGCGATCGGTGAATGGCCGAAGTTCCGCGGCCAGTTCGGCTTCAAAGACTGAGTACATCTCAGTAACGGAAACGAGAGTTTCCAAAACACTATGGTCAGATCCTGAATAACATAGGGGAGATCACGTTCAGGTATTTGATAAATAAATGCTATTAAAAACAAAAATTTACTGAAAGGGGTTTGGATTTTATGGCAATTTCTTGGTTCCAGGCTGCCATGCTCGGTATCATGTCCATGTTTGCGGCATCTACCATCGCCTGCCTGGGTACAACAGTTGGTAACTATACACTGAACCGTCCTCTGATCGCTTCCCTGTTCGTCGGCCTTATCATGGGCGATGTCAAGGGCTGCATTCAGATCGCGATTCCGATGCAGGTTATCTACATTGCATTAGTTACTCCCGGAGGAACAGTCGCTGCTGACCTCCGCGCTGTCTCCTACATTGGTATTCCTCTTGCATATGTAACCGCTAAGAGCCAGGGACTGGATCTCGGCGGCGCAGAAGCAGCTGGTATTGCCGGCGCAATGGGCGCTCTCGTAGGTACTGTCGGTACTGTCCAGTTCTACGGAACAGCTGTCATGAACCTCATCTGGCAGCACATTGGATGGGCTGAGCTCGACAAGGGCAACTTCAAGATCCTGACATCTGTTGAAACATGGATGCCGATCATCTCGCACCTTGTTATCTCCTTCATCCCGGTCATGCTGATCAACCGTTTCGGATCCCAGGCTGTTTACACATTCCGTGAAGCACTCCCGATGGATTCCTGGTATATGAAGGCTCTCTTCACCGTCGGTAGCATGCTTCCGGCAGTCGGAATGGGCATCCTGCTCAACTCCGTCGTTACGAAGCCGACAGACCTGATTTACTTCATCTTCGGTTTCACACTGGCACGTTCCATGGGTCTCACCCTGATCGCTGCTACCTGCGTAGCTGCAGTCTTCGCTCTGATTAACTTCCAGATGAAGATGAACGCTCTCGAATCCAAGAAGGGCGGCGCAGTTGCTGTTGATGAAGAAGAGGAGGATATTTAACAATGGCTGAAAAGAAAGTAACGAAGGCAACGTTAAACAAGTCCTTCTGGCGTTGGTTCTATGGAAACCTGACCTGCTTCACACAGGAACACATGCAGACATTCGGTTACATGTGGTCCATGCTCCCGATTATCCAGGAACTCTATTCCGATAAGGCAGAGCAGCAGGAAAAACTCCGTACATATTCGCCTTTCTTCAACACTGAGCCGCAGATCGGATCGATCGTTGTCGGTATCACAGCTGGTCTTGAAGAAGCTCGCGCTAACGGCGCAGGCGACATCGATGATGAAATGATCAACGGTATCCGTGCTGGTCTCATGGGCCCGCTCGCTGGTATCGGTAACTCCCTCATCGTTGGTACATACATTCCTATCCTGCTTGGTATCGCTCTTGGTTTCTCCAACGGCGGTTCCATCGCTGGTATCCTGTTCTACATCATCGTCTGGAACGCTACATCCATCTGGTTCCAGAGAACAATTTACATGAAGGGCTACGCTCTCGGCGGAAACGCTGTCGAAGTCATCGTTGGTGACCGTGCTACAGCGCTCCGTGAGTCCGCAGTTCTCCTTGGCCAGGTCATCGTCGGTGCGATGTCTGCTTCCTGGGTCAACATCACAACTTCCCTGAAGTTCGGTGAAGTCTCTCTCCAGAACAACCTGGATGGTGCTTACCCTGGTGTTGTCACCATGCTGTTCGTACTGCTTTGCTGGTACCTCATGTCCAAGAAGAAGATGTCCGCAGTCAAGGTCATGGGCCTCATGCTCCTGATCGCGATCGTTGGTGTTCTCATCGGCGTCTTCGACCCGGGACTGTCCTACGAATAATTCCTTATTCGATAGTACAAATTACAAACGCTGCTTTTTCTCCCGAAGCAGCGTTTTTTTGATACACTAATCGGGTGAGGTTATATCATGGCTAAAATAACAAATCAGGAACGTGACCAGATCAAACTGGAGATTCAGGAAGAGAACATTGTACTGATGCGCGTGAAGCGGTATGTGCAGTATGGTTTTCTGATGTTTTCCGTATGCGTACTGTTTCTGTTTACATTCCTGAAAAACAGCACGTCTCCCTGGCGTATCATCGTCATCGTACTGGCAGTGATTCTCGGCATCTTTACGCTGTTCAGCTACACTGCGTACCGCCGCGGACGCAAGCATGTCCTGGATCGGATCAACTATCTTGACGCAAACAAATAATGTCATGGCTTCATGACATTTTTTATACGGAGGAGAACTCATTATGCTTGTCGATCTGACACTGGAAATCACACCGGAGATCGCTGCACAGCACGGTATGCATGCAGGAAAGCTTCCGGGGCATCTCGGAACCCATTTCGATGTGATGAATAAAGCCTTTCCGCTGGACTATACCACGCGGGAGGCAATCGTGTTTGATGTTTCATCGATCAAAGACCGGGAGATTGAGCCGGAAGATATCGATCTGTCGCTGATTCATGCGGATATGTTTGTCGGCTTTCGCACCGGGTTCATCGAAGAACACGGATACGGAACGGATACGTACCGGCATGACCATCCGCAACTGTCCATGCGCCTGGTGGACGAACTTCTGAAGAAACACATTTCCATCATCGGCATCGACTTTGCGGGAATCCGCCGCGGGAAGGAACATACCCCGGCCGATCAGTACTGCGCAGATCACGGCGTATTCATTGTCGAAAATCTTGTCGGTCTTGACAGGGTGATCGGACATTCCGTCATTCATACGTATCCGATGAGGTACAGCGGCATCACCGGACTTCCGTGCCGGGTGATTGCGGAAACGGAATAAATGAAAAACGGCATCCGTCATGGATGCCGTTCTGCTCAGCGGAGCTTGTCAACGAACTCGTTGAATTCGTCTTCCGTATATTCTTTCTGTTTGTCTTCGACCGCCGGTTTCTGATAGCCTTCGTTGTATTTCTCCAGCATTTCCTTATACAGTTCTTCATCTTCCGTATCGAAGAACTGTCCGCCGAAGAGAGCTTCCGGATGGGCATTCAGTACCTCCCGGCTGAGCGGGCGGGCGCTCTGGCTTTCAATCCAGGAGCCGCTCGGACCGACCACGCGAAGATCCCTGTTTATATGGGGATGATCCGGGAGATATTTATCCATCATCATGAAGTAGACGTTTTCTTCCGGATACCAGGAGAGCTTGAACTTATCACTGCAGTAGGGGTAATTCTCCGCCAGTACCGCAGCGGTTTCTTTTGTGAGGATGAACCACGGACTTCCGATCTTGATCTTTTCGTCCAGTGTGCGGCGCACGCCGATCAGATTCAGAAAGTTTGCGGCAGCCTTGGTATTCCATCTTACCCAGCGGTTGGTCGGAAACTGCAGCATATTCGTATAGGTGTAATACTTCAGTGTCTTCGGACGCAGGGCAGGGTCTTCATCCTCGGTCCGGTCAATATAGTAGTAGTCACCGGGATTCTGTTCGAGGAACGAAACGATCTCACTGCGTGGCTTCACCGGCAGCATCCCCTCCGTCAGATTGATGAAGTAATCAAACTCCGCATCCTCATAGGCAAGCGCGTCCGCCATCTGAAGCAGCGTTCCGCGTGCCAGAGACATGTCGCCTTCCTGGGCGAACTCAAGCCGTCTTGAAATATGCACACGGCGGCTTCCCGCAAAGGCGACGGTCACCTCATCGCGGGCTTTATCATCGGACACCATGATGAATACATGATCGCCCTGTTTTACCAGCTGCTGGCATACCGGGACAATATCGTAGAATTTGCGTCCCGAACACAATAAATAAGCAATTCTCATACCCGAAAATTATACCATCTGCGAGGATTCGATGCTTGTCGAAAAAGGAAACGGATACGTATAATAATTATTAGAGTTTCACGAATTATTACGGAGGATAATAAAGGGTTTATGAGCGATTACTGTGTAGGCATTGATATCGGCGGAACAACCGTAAAATGCGGCCTGTTCAAGGTGAACGGCGAACTGGAAGAGAAGTGGGAAGTCCCCACCCGGAAAATTGACGCCGGCAAATTCATTCTTTCGGATGTGGCGCACGAGCTGAAGAAGCATATGGAAGCGCGTTATCTGAGCAATAAGGATCTGCGCGGTATCGGGATGGGTGTCCCGGGACCGGTGGAGCCGGACGGACATGTCAGTGTCTGCGTCAACCTCGGCTGGAAGGATGTCTGGCCCGCAAAGGAAATGGAAGAACTGATGGGCGGCGATGTCGTCTGTAAGGTCGGCAACGATGCCAACGTTGCGGCACTCGGTGAGATGTGGGTCGGCGGCGGTGTCGGTCATAATTCCATCGTTGCGGTCACCCTGGGAACCGGTGTCGGCGGCGGTATCATCATCGACGGAAAGATCGTTGCCGGTGCACACGGACTCGGCGGTGAAATCGGACACATGCATGTCCGTGATGATGAGCCGAATTTCTGCAACTGCGGCGGAAAGGGCTGCGTCGAACAGGCGGCCAGCGCAACCGGTATCCTCAATGAGGCAAAGCGGGTGCTTGCGTCCACGGATGAGCCGTCCGCGATGCGTGAATACGGCGAGGAACTGTCCTGCCGTCTGGTATGCGACTGCGCAAAGGCAGGCGACAAGCTTGCGCTGCGGGCTCTTGAAACCAGTCTCGATTACCTCGGACAGGGACTTGCGCTGGTAGCGCATGTCGTGGATCCGGAAGTATTTGTCATCGGCGGCGGTGTATCCAAAGCCGGAACGTATCTGATCAACCTG
>JAFOLE010000313.1 GCA_017419465.1 Solobacterium sp.
ACATAAGGCCCTCCTTCGCGTTATAATTATAACACTTTATCCGGCCTCGCGTAACTCGAAAAAACCTGTTTCTCCGCTTATTTCATGCGGTTCCACAGGTTTCGGAAATGACAAGTTATAAAACTACTTCAAAGTTAAGGTCTCAGATCTGCGGCTGTAATTTTTCACTGCATGTTAGTATAGCCCATCAGCCAGGCGTCCGTTTCTCTTGCGCATTCCAGGCCTTCCCGGATGGCCCATACGACCAGAGACTGGCCTCTGTGCATATCACCTGCGGTAAATACACCTTCCAGATCTGCGGCATAGCTGCCTGATTCAGTTTTCACCGTATTGCGTTCTGTCAGTGTAATACCGGCCTGGCAGGGAAGGGCGGTCTCGCAGCCGATGAATCCCGCCGCGATGATCAGAAGATCACAGGGCATCTCCTGACGGTTGTCCGAAACGACCGGCTTTCCGTTTTCAAAGTGAATCTCCGCAAGTTCCGCCCGCTTTAAGATACCGTCTTCCATATGAAGTTTCGTGACAGTATGGGAGAAGATCCGGGGATCTGAGCCGAATACTTCGATTGCCTCCAGCTGTCCATAATCGGTTTTCAGAACCTTCGGCCATTCCGGCCACGGATTATCTTCTGCCCGTTCTTCCGGCGGGCGCTTCATCATTTCAATCTGCGTGACAGATGCACAGTTCTGCCGGATACAGGTTGCGACACAGTCATTTCCTGTGTCACCGCCTCCAAGCACGATCACATGTTTTCCGAAAGCGTTCACCGGCGGAAGATCCGGCAGGCATTTTGTGGTCTGTTTCAGGAACTCCACGGCTCGGATCACACCATTGCCTTCTTCCATGCCTTCGATCACCGGGATCCGCTCCTGTTTGGCACCGCACGCCAGAATCACCGCATCACAGGAACTGCGCAGTTCTGAAAATGAAATGTCTGTTCCGACTGCGATGCCGGTCTTAAAGCAGATTCCTTCCTCCTCCAGCAGCTTCCGTCTTCTGCGGATCACGGATTTGTCCAGTTTCATGTTCGGTATTCCGTACATAAGCAGGCCGCCGATTTCATCGTCCCGCTCATATACCGTTACCTGATGTCCCCGCCGGTTCAGCCGGTATGCCGCCGCAAGACCGGACGGCCCGCTGCCCACAACTGCCACATGTTTACCGGACCGCTTCACCGGAGGCACTGCACGCATGGTTCCGTTCCGGAATGCGGTTTCGATCAGATAGCGTTCGTTGTCATGGATCGTCACCGAACTTCCGTCCAGTCCGTTCAGACATGCTTTCTCACAGAGAGCGGGACATACCCGTCCGGTAAATTCCGGAAACGGATTCATCCGGAGAAGCCTGCTTAATGCATGTTCCTCATTGCCGCGGTAAATATGATCGTTCCATTCCGGAATCAGATTATGAAGCGGACAGCCGGTTACCATTCCCTTCAGGCGGATGACAGACTGACAGTACGGCACGCCGCAGTTCATACAACGTCCGGCCTGTTCTTTCCGCTCTTCCGGTTTCAGTTCTTCATACAGTTCCGCATAATCCTGTATGCGATCATTCACCGGGCGCATCCGGTTTTCACTGCGCTGCCAGATCAGGAATCCATTATCCTTTCCCATCACGCACCTCCCTTCTCACGTGTAAGCTCAAGAAATGCGGCCATCCGTGCGTCTTCCGTGCTGATTCCTTTTTCTTCATACCGTGAGATCCGCTCCAGCATGTTCTGATACGGCAGCGGGATGATCTTCCGGAAATGCGGAAGCCATTCTTCCAGATGATTCAGAATCTCTCCGGCTTTCTTCGATCCGGTTTCCCGGACATAATCTTCCAGAATCTCACGCAGCTGGTGAATGTCATAACTGTCTTTCACTTCATTCAGGGACAGCGCTTCATGGCTCATCCGGCGGTAGAGCACATGATCTTCATCCAGGACATAGGCGGTTCCTCCGCTCATTCCCGCCGCAAAGTTTTTCCCGGTCTCTCCGAGAATTACCGCGATTCCGCCGGTCATATATTCCAGGCCATGATCGCCGCATCCTTCACAGACGGCCTGCGCACCGCTGTTGCGCACGCAGAACCGCTCTCCTGCCTTTCCGGCAAAATAGGCTTTTCCCGAGGTCGCGCCATAGAGCGCCACATTTCCGATGATGGTATTTTCATCCCAGGCATAGGCCGCATCCTTCGGCGGTGTGATTATGATTGTTCCGCCGGACAGTCCTTTTCCGACATAGTCATTCGCATCCCCGTACAGACGCATCGTCAGTCCCTTTGGAATAAAGGCACCGAACGACTGCCCTGCGCTGCCGGATGCGGTAACGGTATAGGTATCTTCCTTCAGGGTATCCCTGAACTGTTTCGTAATCTCTGAACCAAGGATTGTCCCGACCGTCCGGTCGGATGCGGTTACCCGGATATTCTTTTTTCCTGTCTTCTTTGTATTCTGTGTTTCCCGGAACCACGGGACGAGTTCTCTCATATCCAGTGTGTTCTCCAGCTGAAAATCATACGCATCGCCGGATTCCCAATGCCCCGGTTCTGTGTCATACGATTCAAGAAGCGAAGAAATATACCGGTTATTGTGCACTTCAAGCAGGTCCTTGCGGCCGATCAGTTCATCCATCGTCCGTACGCCGAGTTCCGCCATGATATGACGTACTTCCTCCGCAATCAGCGTCATATAGTTCATGACATGTTCCGGTTTACCGCGGAACCGCTTCCGCAGTTCTTCGTTCTGCGTTGCGATGCCGAAGGGACAGGTATCCTTTGAACAGACGCGCATCATCATACAGCCCATCGCGACAAGCGGTCCTGTCGCAAATCCAAACTCCTCCGCACCGAGCAGTGCCGCAATCACCACATCCCGGCCGCTCATCAGTTTGCCGTCAGTCTGCACGATTACCCGGCTGCGCAGATGATTTTCCGTCAGCGCACGGTGTGTTTCCAGAATGCCGAGCTCCCAGGGAAGACCGGCATGATGAATGGAACTGTACGGCGCAGCGCCCGTGCCGCCGTCATAGCCCGAAATCAGGACCACCTGTGCGCCCGCCTTGGCAACGCCGCAGGCGACGGTGCCGACGCCCCGTTCACTGACAAGCTTGACGGAGATTCTTGCGGTGCGGTTGGCATTCTTCAGATCATAGATCAGCTGTGCAAGATCCTCAATGGAATAGATATCATGATGCGGCGGCGGAGAAATCAGGGAAACGCCCGGCGTTGAACAGCGGGTCGCGGCGACCCAGGGATAAACCTTCTGTCCCGGAAGATGTCCGCCTTCTCCCGGCTTGGCGCCCTGTGCCATCTTGATCTGAATCTCACCGGCGCTGTTGAGATACTCGCCTGTCACGCCGAAGCGTCCGGACGCAACCTGCTTTACCAGCGAATTGCGGTTTGTATGGAACCGTGCCGGATCTTCGCCTCCCTCTCCGGTATTGGAGCGGGCATGCAGGGCATTCATGGCAATCGCCATCGTTTCATGGGCTTCCTTTGAAATGGAGCCAAAGGACATCGCGCCGGTATTGAATCGCTGAACGATGCGTTCTGCCGGTTCCACTTCGTCCAGCGGAACCGGATTTCCGGTTTTGCGGAAGCCAAGCAGATCCCGCAGCCGGTGCGGCTTCATTGCGGAAAGCAGCGCAGTATATTCTTCGTAATCCGCATAGTTTCCGGAACGTGCGGCTTTCTGCAGGGCAAGAATGACTTCCGGCGAATACAGATGTTCTTCCGCCGCGCTGTTACTGCGAAGTCCATGCGTTCCGATACTGTCAAGCGTGGTATCCACCGGCAGTCCGAGCGGGTCGAAGGCATGTTCATGACGGTCCAGGACATCCTGTTCAATATCGTGCAGCGTCTTGTCTCCGCCCGCAGATACCGTGCCCGCAAAATACTCCCGGATCACTTCGTCACTCAGGCCGAGTGCTTCGAAGATCTTTGCGGACTGATAGGACTGCAGAGTGGAAATGCCCATCTTGGCCGCAATCTTTGTGACGCCGTCACGGATCGCCGCATTATAGTCTTCGATCGCGGTGTGGTAATCCTTGTCAAGAATGCCGAGATCAATCATCTCCACAATGCATTCCTGCGCAAGATACGGATAGATGGCCTTTGCGCCGAATCCCAGCAGTGCCGCACAGTCATGGACCGTGCAGGGATCGCCGCTTTCCACGATCAGAGAGAGCTGCGTGCATTTCCGGGTCGTGACCATATGCTGTTCAACCGCAGATACCGCAAGCAGGCTCGGAATCGGAAGATGGTTCTCATCCGTGCCCCAGTCGCTTAACACCAGAATATTTGCGCCTTCCGTATACGCACGGTCACAGCGCACGCACAGCTGTTCCAGCGCCTTTTTCAATGAGGTATTCCGATAATACAGGGTCGGTATCACCGCACAGCGAAGATCCGGTTCATTCAGTGCCTTGATCTTCATCATGTCCGTACCGGTCAGAATCGGATTCCGGATTTCCAGCACCGCGCAGTTTGTGCTCGACTCTTCCAGGAGATTTCCGTGTGAGCCAAGGTAAACGGTGGTGTCCGTAACGACCTTTTCCCGGATTGAATCGATCGGCGGATTGGTGACCTGCGCAAAGCGCTGATAGAAATAATCCGACAGCCTGCGACTGCACGGGGAAAACATTGTCAGCGGGACATCATGTCCCATGGATGCGGTCGGTTCCATCCCGTTTTCCGCCATCCGGTACAAGATGTCCTTTACATCCTCATAGGAATAGCCGAATACCTTGTACAGACTGTCACGCATGGTCTGTGTATGATGCGGAAGACGGTGGTTCGGAATCGGCAGATCACTGAGATGCCGCAGATGCAGATTCAGCCATTCTCCGTAAGGATTTGCATGAATGTATTCATTCTTGCATTCCTCATCATCCACTACTTTTTTCTGCACGGTATCCACCAGCAGAAGTTTTCCCGGCATCAGACGGGATTTTTTTACGATGTGTTTCTCATCAAAATTCAGAACGCCCACTTCGGAAGAAAGCACCAAGCGGTTGTCATCCAGAATGTAATAACGCGCAGGCCGCAGTCCGTTGCGGTCGAGACATGCGCCGATCCGTTCCCCGTCGGTAAAGATGATCGCCGCCGGTCCGTCCCACGGTTCCATCATGGTGGCGTAGTAATGGTAAAAATCCTTCTTCTCCTGAGAGATGGAATCATTGTTTTTCCACGGTTCGGGAATCATGATCATCAGCGCAAGCGGAAGATCGATTCCGCTCATATACAGAAACTCCAGTGTGTTGTCGACCATTGCGGAGTCAGACCCCTCATCACTGATCACCGGATAGATGCGGTCCAGATACGGTTCCGTAAAACGGGACTTCATGGTTTCCTCCCGCGCCGTCATGCGGTCGTGATTTCCGGAGATCGTATTGATTTCACCGTTATGCGCAATCATCCGATAGGGATGCGCGCGGTTCCAGCTCGGGGTCGTATTGGTGGAAAAGCGGGAATGCACGACCGCAATCGCGGTTTCATAGTCTTCGTCCTGAAGATCCGTATAGAACCGGCGCAGCTGTTCCACCAGAAACATACCTTTATAGACAATCGTGCGGGAAGACAGTGAAACAATATAGGCACTGCTGTTTCCCTGTTCGAACTCTCTTCGGGCAACATAAAGCAGACGGTCAAATTCCATTCCGCGCGGGGTATCTGCCGGTTTTTCCACAAATACCTGCATGATGCAGGGCATCGTCTCCAGGGCCCGGGCACCGAGAATGTCCGGCGCACAGGGAACCGTGCGCCATCCCAGTGTCTTCATGCCGTACTTCTCCGCAATGACTTCAAACATCCGCTGTGCGATGACACGCAGGACCCTGTCCTGGCGGAAGAAAAACATTCCGACTCCGTAATCGTGTTCTTCCGGCAGTGTGATGCCTTCCGCTTCTGCGGCTTTCTGAAAGAACCGGTGCGAAATCTGAAGCAGAATACCAACGCCGTCGCCGACTTCCCCGCTGGCATCCTTGCCTGCCCGATGGCCGAGCCGTTCAACGATACACAGCGCATCTTCCAGTGCGGCGTGTGTTTTCTGTCCGTCGATATTTACAACCGCACCGATCCCGCAGGCATCATGATCGATATCGGTCACGAAATCTCTTCTGATCTGTCCCATACTTCTTACCCCTTCAGATACACAGATATCCGGGGATGTCCCGGATATCTGCCTGGATTTAAATGGTTTCTCCCTGAAGGATACGCTCTGCGATCTGCGCCATACCGAGTCCGAGCTTCATGCTGGATTTCTGCAGGAGGCGGTACGCATCCGCTTCACTCATCCTGCGCTCCTCCATCAGTTTCTGCTTGGCCTGCTGTATACGCGCATTGTCTTCCCCGCTGCGCTTCGGCACATTCCGGTAATGAAGCTGTACCAGCATTTCCGAATACGCCGTCAGCGCACTGCTGTTCAGAGGCACCCTTGCCTTGAAAATCCGCTGTGATTCGATTCCTGCCAGCTGATCCGGTTTGGCAACACAGAGGATCAGTGTCCGATCACTCAGTGTTTCCGCAATCTGATCAACGGTTTCGTCGTTGAGACGGTATTCACTGATCAGAATCCCGTCCTGTAAGATGCGGAAGGCACGCCTGATTTCACTTCCTGATGTGCAGATCCGCATTACCTCGTATCCGTTTTCCCGCAGGATTCCTGCGATCCGTTCGGATGTTTCCCGTTTCCGGAATGCGATCACGAATCTTGCCATAGTGCAGAATCAGTACATCATGAGATACCGGTTGACTTCCCATTCCGACACGGAAGTACGGTAGGCATCCCATTCCTCATACTTCCCGGCGGAATACTGCGTCACGATGTGATCTCCGAGTGTGTCGCAGACGAGTTTGTCTTCCAGCATCCGATCCACTGCCTCCTTGAGCGAGCCCGGCAGACTTTCAATTCCCTGCGCCTTCCTGGCCGCTTCATCCATCGTAAAGATGTTTTCGAGAATCTCTTCCGGCGGAACCAGACCGCGTTCAATGCCGTCAAGACCTGCCGCCAGGCACACAGCCAGTTCCAGATAAGGATTGCAGGAAGGATCCGGACAGCGCAGTTCCACACGTGTCGCCTGCCCTCTTGCGGCAGGAATACGGATCAGTGCGGAACGGTTCGAAGCGGACCAGGAAATATAGCAGGGAGCCTCATACCCCGGAACCAGACGTTTGTAGCTGTTGACCAGCGGGTTTGTGATTGCGGCCATAGCTGAGATGTGTTCCAGGATACCGGCGATGAAGGAGTAGGCCTCTTTGGATAATCCAAGCCTGTCGGAGGGATCCGCAAACACATTCTTTCCGTCACGGAACAGGGACATGTTTGTATGCATGCCGCTGCCGTTGATTCCGAAGATCGGTTTGGGCATGAAGGTCGCGTGAAGACCATTTTTCTGTGCGATGGTTTTTACCGCCAGCTTGAAGGTCATGACATTATCGGCTGTGCGCAGCGCATCGCCGTACTTGAAGTCAATTTCATGCTGACCGCGCGCCACTTCATGATGGCTCGCCTCAACTTCGTAACCCATGCGCTCCAGCATCATGCAGATCTCACGGCGTGTCGATCCGCCATGGTCCAGCGGGTCAAGGTCGAAGTAGCCAGCGTCATCACTGGTCTTTGTGGTAGGTGCTCCGTTTTCGTCAGTCTCAAACAGGAAGAATTCACATTCCGGTCCGACATTGAAGGAGTATCCCTGTTCCTCCGCTTTCTTCAGCACGCGCTTCAGAGTGCTTCGCGGGTCGCCCGCAAACGGCGTTCCGTCCGGCAGATACACGTCACAGATCAGACGCGCAACCTTTGCGTGCTGCGGACGCCACGGAAGTACGGCATAGGAATCAAGATCCGGATACAGATACATATCGGATTCATTGATCCGCACGAAGCCTTCGATCGAACTTCCGTCGATCATGATCTGATTGTTTACTGCCTTTTCTATCTGAGATGCGGTGATTGCGACATTCTTCAGACGACCGAAGATGTCGGTAAACTGCATGCGGATGAATTCAACGTCGCCTTCTTTTACTAATCGGATGATGTCTTCTTTTGTGTAGCTCATAGCCTTTCTCCTTTTCCGAAAATAAACAAAAGAGCAAAGGAAATCCCGATGTTCGGGCACCTTTGCTCTTAACGGGTATATCTTATCCGGTTTTGAAAATAATGTCAATCGCTTTCTGAAAATAATAAGCATTATATTTCATATTTTGTAATTTATTTCATTTCAGCGATCCGTCTTCCGGCTTCTTCGATATCCCCTCGTGACCCGAACATGGAGAACCGGAAAAAGCCTTCACCGCATTTTCCAAACCCTTCTCCCGGGGTTCCGACGATCTGTGCGTTGTTCAGCAGGAGGTCAAAATATTCCCAGCTGCCAAGTCCGTGCGGGCATTTCACCCAGATATACGGCGAATTCGTTCCGCCCGTATACCAGATGCCTGCTTCATCAAGCGCCCGCATGAAGATCTCCGCATTCTTCCGGTAATCCTCCAGAAGCGCTGCGGTTTCCTGTTCGCCTTCTTCGCTGAATACCGCAAGACCGGCCTTCTGAAGAATGTAAGACACGCCGTTGGTCTTTGTGGTGCGGTTGCGCACCCACATCGCATTCAGCGACAGGTCATCCCGCACCAGGTCTTCCGGAATGACCGTATAGCCAAGTCTGGTGCCGGTAAAGCCGGCTGTCTTGGACAGCGAACAGATCTCAATGGCGCAGGTGCGGGCACCCGGCAGCTCGAATACACTGCGGGGAATATCCGGTTCCGCGACAAATGCCTCATATGCGGCGTCAAACAACAGGATCGATCCTCCTTCATTGGCATAGTCCACCCACTTCTGCAGGCCTTCTCTGTCATATGCGGCCCCGGTCGGATTGTTCGGTGAACAGATATAGATCAGCGCCGTCATGATTTCTGAGGGCGGTTCCGGCAGAAAGCCGTTTTCTTCATCTGCGTCGATCGTAATGATCGTTCGTCCGGCCATCACATTTGCGTCCGCATAGGCCGGATATACCGGCTGTAAGAGCACTGCCGGAAGTGACCGGTCAAACAGATCGAGAATATCGCCCAGTTCATCACTTGCGCCGCTGGAGACAAACACCTCGCTGTCATCCAGCAGCACACCGCGTTTCCGGTAGCGTTCCGCAATGACATGCCGCAGCGCAGGATCGCCGCATTCCGGCATATATCCATGGAATGTTTCCTTCTTCGACTGATCCTCCGCGGCCTCATGAAGTGCCCGGATCACAGAAGGCACCAGCGGTTTTGTGACATCACCGATCCCAAGCCGCAGGATCCGTTCTCCGGGATGTTCCTCCTGATAGGCTCTGATGCGCTTTGCGATATCCGCAAAGAGATAAGAGTCCTTCAGATCTCCGTAATGTGTATTGACGATGCTCATATGCCTTTCCCCATTTCCACTTCACCTTCAAACGCAAACCGGGCAGGCCCGCGCATGAAGATACGGCCATCCGGTTCCACTGTAATTTCCAGCACTCCGCCGTCGAGCTCCAACGCAATCGGCGTGCCCACACTGCAATGTCCGGCATACACGGCAGCCGCGGCGGATGCGCAGGCACCGGTGCCGCAGGCCATGGTGATTCCGCTTCCCCGCTCCCATACACGCATGCGAAGGGATGCGGGTGATTTTACAAAGACAAATTCCACATTCACGCCGTCCGGAAATGCCTCGTGATGTTCCAGCACCGGACCCAGTGTATGAACCAGCGAAAGCTCCTCTTCCTCCACAAACAGAACCATGTGCGGGTTTCCGACATCCACGCATACTGCGGTATAGGTTTTTCCCTGCCACGTAACCGGAACGGTTTTCGTGACGCTTCCGATACCCATATCCGCAAGCACAGATGTCACGATGCCGTTATGCACCGAAAGCTTCAGGGTCCGGATGCCGGAACCGGTTTCGATGGCCAGCTCTTCTTTTTGCGTCAGATGTTTTTCATACACATATTTCCCGACGCAGCGGATGCCGTTGCCGCACATCTTTGCTTCACTTCCGTCCGCATTGAAGATCCGCATGCGGAAGTCTGCACAGTCTGAATCCGAAATATAGATCAGTCCGTCGGATCCGATCCCGCGGTGGCGGTCTGACAGCCGCACCGCAAGTTCTGTTACATTGGCCGGAACTTCCCCGAAGAAGTAGAGATAGTCATTTCCAAGCCCTTCCATTTTTGTAATATGCATAGTCACCTCACACTCCGCTTGCGCCGTAGTTGGAAAGCACACGAGCAGACGGATCATTTACGTTACAGCCGTCCCAGCTGCGGTTCGGCATCCAGTAGTCCGGAATCATCTCCGCGTTCCCCGGGTAATATTTCTCGAACAGTTCCCGATAGAGCAGGCTCTCTTTGGTGAACGGCATACAGTAGGTGTACTGTTTCCGTCTTGCCTCAAATTCTTCATCGCTATAGCAGGTTTCCGCATATGCTTTGATATCGTTCACCATGGAATGACCGACGGCATCAGAGAACGCCGCCTTCTGACGCCAGAGAATCTCTTCGGGCAGAATTCTGTCTTCCGCAAATGCCTTTCGAAGCAGATACTTGCCCATCCCGTGCCGGTTCATCTTCAGCACCGGATCGATGCTCATGGCGTAGCGGACAAACTTGAGATCGCCGAAGGGAACCCTCGCTTCCAGGGAGTTTACGGAGATACAGCGGTCCGCACGCAGAACGTCATAGACATGAATCTCATGAATCCGTTTCTCCGCTTCCTTCTGGAACTCCGCCGCATTCGGCGCAAAGTCCGTGTATTTATATCCAAACAGCTCATCCGAGATCTCTCCGGTAAGCAGCACCCGGACATCCGTATGTTCATGAATGTATTTACAGACAAGATACATTCCGATGGATGCCCGGATCGTGGTGATATCCCAGGTTCCAAGCAGATGAACCACTTCCGGCAACGCGCTGAGGACATCCTGTTTCGTAATGATCACTTCTGTATGTTCACTGCCGATATAGTCCGCAGCCATGCGTGCATATTTCAGGTCGATGGCATCGATGTCCATGCCTATCGAAAATGTCTTAATCGGTGTATCAAGATGTTTCTGCGCAATTGCGCATACCAGAGAGGAATCCAGACCGCCGGAGAGCAGGAAGCCGATCGGCGCATCCGCATCGAGACGCTTTACCACGGCATCGGTAAGCAGACGGTTGAGCTTTACGCAGACGGCCTCTTCCGTATTCATCGTGAACTGATTGATCACAGAAGGATCGTAGTAGCAGACAAATCCCGTTTCTTCTGTCCAATAATGACCCGGCGGAAACGGCATGACCGTCTCGCAGAGATCGACCAGGTTCTTCGGTTCGCTCGCAAAGGCATAGGATCCGTCCGAACAGGTTCCGTAATACAGCGGGCGGATGCCGATCGGATCACGCGCCGCAATGACCATATCCTTCTTTGCGTCATACAGGATCAGCGCGAATTCCGCATCCAGTGTATTGAACATCTCCAGACCGTATTCGTAATACAGGGGAAGCAGAATCTCACAGTCTGATTCGCCCTCCATCGGCCATTCCTCCATCAGCCGTTCACGAATCGGACGGAATCCGTAAAGTTCTCCGTTGCAGATGACCAGATCTCCGTTCCGCTCAAACGGCTGCATCCCCTTCTCATTCAGGCCCATGATCGCAAGACGATGAAATCCCATCCATCCATGCCGGAACTTCATCAGCCGGCTCATATCCGGACCGCGCGACTTTGTGGCTTCAAATGCCTTGCGTATGGTCTCCTCCGGGATGGAGTGTGACAGAACCGTAAATATCGAACACATAAAAGGGCACCTCCGTAACAGCGGCAGTCATCCTGTTGATTCAGGACGAAGGCCGCCTCTCCGTGGTGCCACCTGACTTGCTTCTCAAGGGTTCCGACAAACCCGTGCGGTGATAACGTGCCGCATGCACGCCTTCCCTACTAAGCCCCGTTGCTGTTCAGGTCAGACTTGGAAGTGTTATTCCTTACAGCGCTTCATACGGGATTTCACCTCTTCCCGCTCTCTGGAATGATGTTGGCCGCAGTACTTCTCTTCCGCTTCGCTTTCGTATTTCTATGCATGAAGCATACGCCCTGGATTTTCGTTCAGTCAACATATTTTCATCATATTTTCTGTAAATTATTTGCACTATTTACATTTTGTGTAATATTTTTCAGTCATTCGACATCCTGCAGCGCATCATAGCCTTCCTCAGCAGTTCTTACTTTGACTACATTCTCCACATCATACACGAATATCTTTCC
>JAFOLE010000314.1 GCA_017419465.1 Solobacterium sp.
CCCTCGCAGACAGCAAGGGCTCAAAAGTTCTTAAAGCACATGAAACTTTCAACCTCGGTAACATGATTAAGCTTTCGCCGTTACTGTCTTTGGTATCGATAACGATCAATATCATACTGCCCGCTATCATTCATGTCAAACGGTTTTTCATGTTTTTTCGCATATTCATGCGATTTTTAATCTAATAGCCTCTGTTCAGATCCACCTCGCGCAGGAACGGTCTTCCCTCCGCATACCGGCGGAAGTCATCCAGAAAGAGATCCACGATCCGTTCCACCGTATAGGGAAGCGAGGTATCTCCTGCCACATGCGGGGTAATCAGAAGATTCGGGCACGCCCAGAAGGAATCCTCCGCAGGGATCGGTTCGGTCTCAAAGACATCGAGGGCAGCGTATAACCGCTTCTTATTCAGTTCTTCTTCCAGCGCCTTCTGATCGATACAGATGCCGCGGCCGACATTGACAACTAACGCATTGTCCGGGAGGAGGCCAAGTTCCTTCTTCCCGATGATGTGCGCAGTATCCGCAGTACCGGGGAGTGACAGAATCAGGATATCCGTCTGCGGAAGCACGGTGTCCAGTTCTCCGGTTGTGATGACCCGGTCAAACAGATCCTTCGGGTTCTTCCCGCTGCGGTTGACGCCGATGATGGTCTTTGGCTGAAACGCCCACAGGCGTACGGCCGTCGTCTGGCCGATATCCCCTGTCCCCAGGATGGTGATCCGGCTGCGCAAAATCGAGCGGACCGGAAGATTTCTCGTCCATCTGCGTTCGTTAACGATCTGTGTGTATTCCGGCTGGCGGCGGAATACTTCCAGAATCAGCATGATGATATGTTCGGCAATCGTTACGCCATAGGCCCCGCTTGAACAGGTCAGCGCAGCTTTGCCGGATGTAAAGATGTCACAGCCCGCAAACTGATTGACGCCGGCGCTCGGAGAGCACTGCCATTTCAGATTCGGGGCGGATGCGGCAAGTTTTGCGGAGGTCGAAAAGAGCACTTCCGTGCCGTCGATGAATTCCATAGCGTCTTCGGTATTCCGAAAGAACCGCACCCGGTAGCCGTAGCTAGCAGTAATACGCTCGATCTTCATACGCTGTGCATCCGTCATTTCCGGAAGCACAACAGTCACAAGACGGGGTGATCTCTGTGTCATCGTGCACCACTTCCTTCCATCTTCATTGTAAAAGAAAACCGGGCATCAAAGTACCCGGATGATTCAAATCAGAAGGAGAAGATCATGCCTGCGCATGCGGCTGCGACGATCAGGAAGATCGGATGCGGTGTTTTCTTCGGCAGTTTGTATCCTGCAAGAAGGACCGCAAACAGGAGAATGGACTTCCATTTGAAGAAGGAACCGAAGTCCCCTGCGCCGAGCGCATCCGTGCGGAACAGCGATACCAGGAAGATACTGATGACCGCGGAGAGAATGAATCCGCAGACCGCCGGACGAAGTCCGGAGAAGATACCCTGCACGACCTGGAGTTTCTTGAAGCGCTCCAGCACGCTTGCGATGATGCAGATGACGATGATACTGGGCGTTACCAGCGAGAGGGTTGCGGCAATCGCACCCGGAATGCCGAACTGCGAATAGCCGACATAGGTTGCCATGTTTACACCGATCGGTCCCGGTGTGCTTTCGCTCACCGCCAGCATGGTGGTCAGTTGATCCAGCGTGAACCAGCCGTATTTGACCGACATTTCCCGTAAGAACGGAATGGTGGCGTAACCGCCGCCGATCGCAAAGAGACCGGTCTTGAAGTACTCCCAGCAGAGCAGCAGGAACTCTTTCATGCGTTTGCGCCCTCCTTCTGTTTCTTCATCAGGAACATCGCATAGCCGGTCGCACCTGCAAGAATGACAAGCAGGAAGGTCGGAATCGATGTGAAATAGTTCAGCGCAAAGGCTGCCGCAAAGATCACGAAGGTCGGAATGTCCTTCACGCCCTTGAGGATAAGTTTGCGGATCGCCTCAAACAGCAGAACGCAGACACCGATCTGGATGCCGCCCAGGGCATGCTGGACGACGGGAATATCCGAGAAGTTGGAAATGAGACCTGCAATAATGGTGATGATCACCAGAGACGGGCTGATGACGCCGAGCGTCGCCGCAATGCCTCCCGCCACGCCTTTGACCTTGTATCCGACAAAGGTTGCGGTGTTGACCGCGATGATGCCCGGGGTAACCTGGCCGAGGGCATAGTAATCCATGATCTCGTCTTCGGTTGCCCAGTGGTATTTTTCAATTGCCTCTTTCTGAATCATCGGCAGCATCGCATAACCGCCGCCGAAGGTGAAGAGACCCATACGGAACCACGCCGCATACAGATCCCACAGTACATTCATAATTTTTCGCTCCTTAAATCTGATGCATATAATAGTTGTAGATTTGTTTAAACACGGAGGGTGTTATGGAACTGAAACAGCTCGAATACTTCCTCGCTGTCGCCGATGCCGGCAGTATCTCCGAGGCAGCCCGCCTCCTGCATATGACACAGCCTCCCCTGTCCGTTCAGATGAAACTTCTTGAGAACGAAATCGGGACAGATCTCTTTATCCGTTCGCATCGCCGCACGGTGCTGACCGATGCCGGAAAGAAACTCTACGAACATGCCCGTATCATTCTCGAACTCACGGAATCCGCTGTCAAGGAGACTGCGGACACCGGTAAATATCATACGCTCCGCATCGGCATGACGCCAACCACGATGCCGGTTCTGTTACCTTATCTGACCGCTCTGAAACAGAGCGACGCAAGCGTGCGCTATGAGATTTACGACAACAATACCTTTCTGCTTAAGGAACTGCTCGCAAACAATCAGCTGGATGCGGCAGCTGTGCGCACGCCGATTTCCCTTCCGGGCAGAGATACCTTTGTCCTGAAGGAAGACCGGATGCTGGGAGCGGCTTCCGTAAATCTGCCTTCCTCCCTTACCCTTGCGGAACTGGCGTCGTATCCGCTGATTCTGTACCGCCGTTATTACGAAGTCGTCATGAGCGCCTTCCGGAGCCATGAGCTGAATCCGCACATCTTTGCGGTCTGCGATGACGCGCGCACAGCGCTCGAGCTTGCCCGCGGAACCGAAGCGGTTGCGGTGGTGCCGGAGTCCATGCGTGCACACTGCGGCGACCATTCCGTTGCGGTAATCGATGAGAAGAGTCTGGAGACGGAAATTCTCTTTGTCTATACCGAAAGCAGTGTCAGTCCGCAGCTGCGTCAGCTGATCGATCTGATCCGCGCGGATCAGTAACACGCAATATTGGAATCGGTCCGGCTCTCACAGCCGCCGACCAGAACGCCGTTATCCAGACGCTGGATGATCTGCCCGCGTCCGAAGGCTCCGCCGTTCAGCGCAAAGCGGATGTCATGACCGCGTCTTGAAAGCTGCTCTGCCAGTGCATGATCGAAGGACGGTTCGAGTTCGACCGTCTTTTCCTTGATCCACTGCCAGCGCGGCGCATCAAGCGCCATCTGCGGATTCAGTCTGAAGTCGACAAGATTCTGCACAACCTGAACATGTCCCTGCGGCTGCATGTAGCCGCCCATGACGCCGAACGGTCCGACCGCCTTCCCGTCTTTTGTGAGGAAGCCCGGGATGATCGTATGGTAGGACTTTTTGTGCGGCGCCAGAACATTGGCGTCTTCTTCGTTCAGACTGAAGTCACTGCCGCGGTTGGCAAGCGTCACGCCATAGCCTTCCAGCGTAATCCCGCTGCCGAAGCCCATGTAGTTGGACTGGATATAGGAAACCATGTTTCCTTCGCCGTCCGCCGTGCAGAGGTAGACCGTTCCGCTCTTCGGCGGTACTGCATGAACCGGCAGGCCTGCCGCATCGGTGATTTCCTTTGCGCGCATGGCGCCGTATTCCGGCTTTAACAGATCGTGATAGTCGATCGTCATGCAGGAAGGGTCGGTGACATAGTGCTTCGCGTCCGCAAAGGCGATCTTCATCGCCTCAAGCTGACGGTGCACGGCTTCCGCATTGCGTGACTCGAACGAAAATTCCTTCAGGATATTCAGCGCCATCAGGGCGGTAATGCCCTGCCCGTTGGGCGGAATCTCCCATACGTCATAGCCGCGGTAATTCACATGGATCGGATCGACCCACTTCGATTCATACTCGCTGAGATCTTCCATGCAGAAGTATCCGCCGTCACGCTGTGACTGCTTTACGAGCTGTTCCGCGATCTCTCCCTTGTAGAATGCATCCGCATCGGTCTCCGCAATCAGGCGGAGTGTTTTTGCATGATTGGGGAGTTTTACGATCTCACCGAAGTGATAGGACTCTCCGTCCTTTGTGAAGGTTCTGAACCACTCCTCAAATTCCGGCTTTCCGTCAAAGCGCTGATGGAACAGCATCGTGGAGCGCTCCCACATCGCCGCCAGCATCGGTCCAAGCGGATAGCCTTCCTCCGCATACCGGATCGCCGGCGCAAGATCTTCCTTCAGCGACAGTTTTCCGAAGCGCTTTACAAGCGTCGGCCACGCCTTGACCGCACCCGGAACCATGACCGGCGTCCAGCCGAATTTCGGCATCGTGCCGTCCGGGCTTTTCGCCTTCACATCTTCCAGTGTGATATTCTTCGGCGAATAGCCGGAGGAATTCAGACCGTAGAGCTGATCTTTGATCCAGACAAGCGCAAAGCTGTCTGATCCAAGACCGTTGGCGGTCGGCTCCACTACGGTCAGCGCCGCAGCGGTTGCGACAGCCGCATCGACGGCGTTGCCGCCCTTGCGCAGGACTTCCAGTCCGGCTGCGCTGGCAAGCTGGGAACCGGTTGCGACCATCCCGTTGCGGGCGGTCAGCACAAACCGGTTGGAGGCATAGGGCTGATACAGTGCATCATACTCAGGCATTCTGGTTCTCCTTTTCGTCATACAGATGACAAGCGACAAACCTGCCCGGCTCAACTTCCCGGTATTTCGGCATCGTTTCCTTACAGATGTCCATGCACTTCCTGCAGCGGGTGTGGAACGGACATCCGGACGGCGGATTGATCGGGCTGGGCACTTCGCCCTGAAGGATATCCTCGTCATTCTCTTCCTGGTTCAGACGCATCCGGGGCACCGCATCCAGCAGAGACTGGGTGTACGGATGAAGCGGGCGCTTGAACAGATCGGCACAGGATGCCAGCTCGCATACTCTGCCGAGATACATGACCATGACACGGTCGCAGAAATGCTTTACGACACCGAGGTCATGCGTAATGAAGAGATAGGTCAGATTCTTTTCCTCCTGAAGCCGGTTGAGCAGCTGAAGGATCTGCGCCTGAACGGATACGTCCAGGGCGGATACCGCCTCATCGAGCACGATGAAGCTCGGATCCAGCGCAATCGCCCGGGCAATGCCCACACGCTGCTTCATACCGCCGGAAAGGGAATTCGGGTAGGAATAGTAATGTTCGGCCTTGAGATCCACCTGATGGAGAAGCGACAGCGTCTTTTCACGGCGCAGGTCTCTGCTCATATTGGTGTGGATCTGCAGGACTTCCTCCACTGCTTTTCCCACGGACTGGCGCGGGTCCAGTGAAGCGGCGGGGTCCTGGAAGACCATCTGGAGGTCCGGCCGGATCGACCGCATCTCCTGCTTTGTCAGTTTACCAAGATTGATGCCGGTCTCATAGTTCCGATCCAGTTTTGCCTGGTAGGCCGGGTCCATTGTCAGCTCCGTTAACGGCAGGATGTCTTTTCCGCGGTACTTCTCAAAGGCTTCATTGCGGTAGTTCATCTCAATTCTGCCGTGTTCTTCGATTTCCGCCTTGAGCTGTTCTGCCTGCGGCTTCAGGGTTTCGATCTCCGCCTGCAGCTTTGCGGCGTCAAGCGATGCGGTGTTCTTTTTGATTGCCTTCAGATCGGCAAGCTCAAACTCTTCCTGATCGTTCAGGGAAGGCTTTGCCTCAAGGTCCGCGATCCATTTGTCGACATTGGCTTTCTGATCGAGGAGAACCTCGTTCTGTTCAATCTGGTTGACGATTTTATTGTGCTTCAGAACGGTCTGATGAACCGTTCTGACTTCATTTTCCGCTTTGGTAAAGAGTTCGGCGATCTTATCAATGTCCCTGCACAGGATCAGCGAGCCGACTGTGCGGGAGCCTTCCCGCAGCTGTCTTGACGCATCCTTGCGCAGTTCCTTGGATTCGAATTCCTTCTTTGCGATCTCCTTGCGCAGACGGATGTATTTTACCTCATCCGATTTGTTTCCGTCGGGATCGAGGTCTGCCGTCTGGGCGCGGAGCTTTTCTGCCTCCGCATCGACCGCAAGGCTCTTCTGATAATAATCGCCCGCTTTTTTCTGATAATCCTTCAGTTTGTCGATTTCATCCTGGATATACCGGGGATTGAGTTCCTGAATGGATTTACCGTAATAAACACACGATCCGCCGCTTGCCTCATACAGCTGCAGGATCGTCCGTCCAAGGGTCGATTTTCCGCATCCGGACTCACCGACCACACCGAATTTTTCACCTTCATACACGGTAAAGGATACATCCTCCACCGCTCTGAGGATCCGGTTCCGGTCCACCGGAAAGTGTTTCTTCAGTTTGCGCAGCTGCAGCAGCGGCTTTTTCTGTTCAGTCATGCTGTGCACCTCCCGCTGTAATCAGATGACATGCCGCAAAGTGGCCCGGCTCCGCTTCCGTCATCTTCGGAGCCTCCTTTGAGCAGAGCGCGCATTCCGCCGCATGCGGGCAGCGCGGATTGAACCGGCATCCCGGGATCTCTTCCGTAATGTTCGGAAACATGCCCGGAATCGGCTGAATGACAAACTCTTCCTTTTCCACATCCGGCACTGCATTGATCAGGCCGACGGTATAGGGATGGAGCGGGTTGCGGAAGATCTGTTCGACAGTGCCCTCTTCGACCTTGCGGCCGGCATAGAGGACAACAATGCGGTCGGCGATCTCCGCCACGACACCGAGATCATGCGTGATGAACATGATGCCGGCGTTCATTTCCTTCTTCAGGTGGTTCAGTAATGCAAGTACCTGTTTCTGAATCGTCACATCAAGCGCGGTGGTTGGCTCATCCGCGATCAGAAGATCCGGTTGGGCACTCAGCACCATGGCAATCAGCACACGCTGGCGAAGGCCGCCCGACAGCTGGAACGGAAACTGTTTCAGACGCTGTTCGGGATTGGCGATGCCGACCTTGGTGAGATATTCGACTGCCATTTCATTGGCTTTCTTCCTGTCCACGCCCCGATGCAGGATCAGGTTCTCCCGCATCTGATAACCGACTGTCAGAAGGGGATTGAGCGCAGTCATGGGTTCCTGAAAAATCATTCCCATCTTACTGCCGCGGAATTTCCGGATCGCCTTCTGCGAGAGACCCGTCAGCTCCGTATTGTCCAGTCTGATTGAGCCGGAGGTTACCCGTCCGTTCTTCGGAAGCAGTCCCATCACGCAGAGTGTGGTGACGCTTTTTCCGCAGCCGGATTCTCCGACAATGCAGACCGTTTCATTACGGCGGACGGAGAAGGAAATATCATGCAGAACTTCATATTCTTTCTTGTTTATGCGGAAGACCGCATGCAGGTTCTGCACATCCAGTACCTTGTCCATTTCCATACTCAATTCCCCTTTCGTTTTCTGTACAGTCAGTTAATTAATCAATTTTTTTTAAGACTCAGTTGACCTTGAAGTCCTTGACGGTGAACTGTCCGCTCTTGTCAAAGACAACATCGGAGAGCTTCGCGGAGTTGTATACGAATGCGGTGTTCTGGGAATACAGCGGCGCAACGATGTAGTCACCCTGAATCAGATTTACCGCCTCAAGCATCGCAGCCTGACGTTCTTCGAGAACGGTGGAACGTGCAGATGCGTCTACTGCAGCGTCGAAGTCCGCATTGTCATACTTTGTACGGACGCCGTTCTTTGTGGAGAAGTTCGGCTCCAGCATCTGCTGGCCGTCACCGGTAACGTTGGACCAGGAGAGAATGCAGAAGTCATAGGTGCCGTCTTCCTTCGCATCAGCGAGGTAGGTAGCCCATTCTTCGGAAACAACGTTGACTGTGATGCCGACCTTGCTTAATGCATCCTGTACATAAGCCGCAACAGTCTGGTGCCATTCACGTGTGCTTACCAGCATGGTGATTTCCTGGCCTGCCCAGCCGTTTGCGTCAATGATTGCCTTTGCGTCTTCCGCATTGAATGCGACGTTCGCATTGTCCATTTCCGGTGTGTAACCGACGAGTGTCGGACCGACGATGGACTTTACATAGGTGCCCTGATTGCCGACAACGGAAGTGACATAGGACGGCATATCAACTGCTTCGATGATTGCCTTGCGGAATTCCGGGTTCTCCATGTTCGGGTTCTTTGCCTGGGATGCGCGGGAACGCAGGGACAGGAAGTAGATCGCACTGGAGGTTTCGGAAACTGCAGTGTAGCCGTTAATTGCGGCAGCTGTGGAGAAGGAGTCTGCCTGAATGGTCGGGTAGAGATCTGCTTCACCAGTCTGAAGACGTGCAACAGCGGTTGCTTCATCCGCAACAACGTCAAACTTCACGTTCTTGACTTCCGGCGCACCGCCCCAGTATTCCTCATTTGCCTCAAGGCTGTATGTGGAACCTGCGGTGGAGGAAACATACTTGTACGGACCTGTGCCGGCACCGGTCGCATCAACGAGAAGATCCTGGCTCTTGTCGAGTTCCGGATTGACGATGCAGCCGTTGGTGTGGGCAAGCTTGGCGGTGAGAACACCGTCACTGTAAAGCAGGTTCAGCTTGATGGTAAGCGGGTCGACGATTTCATAGCTGTCGATGGACTCAACGATGGAAGGACGCTGGGAACCGTAGTTCTCATCCTTCAGGCTGTCGATCATGTATGCGACCGCATCCGCTGTGAAGTCGGTTCCGTCATGGAACTTGACGCCTTCACGGAGCTTGATGGTAGCGGTCAGGCCGTCTTCGCTGAATTCCGGCAATTCGGCCGCAAGCTGCGGATCATACGCAGTACCGTCATTGGTACGGCGGTACAGCGTCTCAAAGATCTGTCCGTTGACATAGGTGGACGGCGCATCGTTTGTCTTCAGCGGATGCAGACCGACCGGAGCGGTTGTAAGTTCGATGTTGATTGAATCTGCGGAAGCTGCTGCTTCAGCTGCGGGTGCCGCAGCTTCTGTTTCAGCGGGTGCTTCCGCATCGGCAGGAGTTGCCGGTTCTGCTGTGGAAGAACCGCAGGCGATCAGGCTTGCGGACATCAGTGCAGCGAACGCGGCGGAAATAAACTTGCGAAACTTCATTTTCTTTCCTCCTTGAGTAAATATGTTGTTTCCGGTAATCCCTCCGGATAACAGCCTAGTCTTTGAGATTCGGGTCAAGAATGTCGCGCAGCTTGTCCCCGAGGATGTTGAAACAGATAACCGTGATGATGATCGCAATACCCGGAATGATGATCAGATACGGCGCCTGAAACATCTGTGTCTTGGCGCTTGAAATCATGCCGCCCCACTCTGCCTGCGGTACGGGAACACCGACACCGAGATAGCTGAGGGTTGCGATGGAAAGAATCGCGGATGCGATACGCATCGTCGCGATGACGATGATCGTCGGCAGGGTATTGGAGAGCACATGACGGCTCAGGATCCAGAAGTCGGTGGCGCCGAGCGACTGGATGGCAGTAATGTATTCCTCCTGCTTGATCTGAAGCACGCGGCTGCGGATCATGCGCGCAAACGAGGGAATACTCCAGATACTGATCGCAATCGTTGCGTTCTTTACGCTCACTCCCAGCATTGCGACAATGAGCAGCGCCAGCAGGATGGACGGGAAGGTAAACAGCACGTCCATAATGCGCATGATCACGTTGTCGAGATGCTTGTAATACCCTGCAAGCAGACCAAGAATCGTTCCGAAGAACAGACCGATCGCTGTTGCGGTAAAGCCTACCATCAGGGATACACGGCCGCCGTAGAGCAGTCTTGCCCAGATGTCACGGCCAAGCTCATCCGTGCCGAGCCAGTGTTCCGGCACATATTTGGGATCCGAAGATGCCCAGAAGCCCGGACGCAGACGAAGCAGAATATTCGTTTCGTTCGGGTCGCATTTTGCGATCTGCGGCGCAAACAGAATGAGCACAAGCTCAATCATCAGTACAAAGAAACAGATGGTCGCAAGCCGGTTCTGAAACAGTTTCCGGAATGCGGTGCGAAGCGGATGTTCACGTTTCATTTCCCACACGCCTCCTTCCTATTCATACCGGATGCGCGGATCGATCACGCTGTACAGCAGATCCACGATCAGATTGACGACAACGAACATGAAGGCGATGACAAGAACCGTGGACTGTACGGCGTAATAGTTTCGCTGTGAGATGGCATTCATCAGATAGGAACCGATGCCGTTGACCGCAAATACCTGTTCGGTAACGATCGCACCGCCGAGAAGGCCGCCGAAGCTGGTACCCATCTGGGTGATGATCGGAATCAGCGCATTGCGGAGTGCATGGATCCATATAACGCGGTTTTCCGCGACACCTTTGGAGCGGGCGGTGCGGATGTAATCCGACTGCATGACTTCAAGCATGGACGAACGGCCGATACGGGTAAAGCCGGCCGCAACCTGCATACCGAGGGAAAGCGCAGGCAGAACCGCCTGCTTAAACCCGTGCGCCGTCCAGAACGGTGCGTCCATTCCGCCGGTCGGAAACCAGCCGAGCTGCACACAGAATGTGATGATCAGAATCGAGCCGAGCCAGAAGTTCGGGATTGAAATACCGGCCAGGGAGAGCGTGGTGAGCGTGTTGTCGATCCAGCTGTCCTTGTTTATGGCCGCAATAATGCCGAGCGGAATACCGATGGCACTTGCGAAGATCATGCTGGCGACCGCAAGGTTCAGTGTGTTCGGGAGCCGCACCGCAAGCTCATCGCGGATCGGCTGCCGGGTGATCAGCGATGTGCCGAGATCCCCCTTGAACAGGTTTGTCAGATAGGTAAAGTACTGTACGAAGAAAGGCCGGTCCAGCCCGAGGTATACGCGCATGCGCTCCACCTCTTCCACTGTTGCGCTTGGTCCCGCGGCAATTTCTGCCGGATCTCCCGGCGCAAGATAAAGACTTGCAAAGACGATAAATGTCATTCCGATCAACAGAAAGAACATCATGACAATACGCTTGCGGATATATCTGCCCATAGATCCCCCTTTCTTCTGAAACATGCGTTTTCAAAATATGAAAAAAATTTAATGCATGTTGAAATATATTACAAGCGTATTGACTGTATCTTATCTATTCGATTTTTATATGGTTTTGATTCGGTTTTCCTATAGGCCGAAATCGCTTTCACAATCCTGGCGGAAAACCGCATATGTCTTCTGTCAGCTCGGCCTTATTTCCTGTATCATCGAATCATACAGAAGGCAGAAAAAAACCATGAGACTCTTCGACTCCCACGCACATTATGAAGACGCAATGTTTGACAGCGACCGCCATGAGCGGCTTGAAGCGCTGCGCGGCACGGATGTAACGCATGTATTGAACTGCTGCAGCGATGTCAGTGTCTTTGACACGGTCATCGAACTCTGTGAACGGCATGATTTTGTATACGGCAGTATCGGCATCCATCCGCACTGGGTCCTGGAAACACCGGACAATTACCTCGAGCTGATCCGGAAGTATGCCATGCATGAAAAAATCGCCGCAATCGGCGAAATGGGTCTCGACTATTTCTGGAAGGAACCGAAAGACCTGCAGGAGCGCATTTTCCGTGAACAGCTCGAGCTTGCGAAAGAACTGGACAAACCGGTTATCATTCATGACCGTGAAGCACACGAAGACTGTCTGAAGATCCTTGCGGAATATCAGCCGGCCGGCGTTCTTCACCGCTATGGCGGTCCGGTGGATCTCATGAAACAGGCACTTTCCTGGGGAATGTATATTTCCTTTAATAACGATCTTACCTATCCGGAATGGAATCAGCCGCATATCGACTGTCTGATGGAATGCCCGTGGGAAAACCTTCTGATTGAAACGGACTGTCCGTTTGCGCCGCCGCATGAGCATAGGGATGAGCGCTGTGAATCTTCCGATGTGCGCAATGTGGTCCGTGTGATTGCTGAGCTGCGCAGCGTCAGTGAAGACTTTGTCGCGGAGACATCGTACAGAAATGCAATGAAGCTGTACCGCATTTCCGGATAAAGAATAAGGTTCCGATTCAGGAACCTTTTACATGCATTACAGCACCGAGATCATGATGACAAGCACTGCGGCCGCTCCGGTTACGGGGTTGACCGCAATTTTTCGCAGGAACGCATTGATCGTAAGACCGCGCAGCACGCAGTCACGGATATACTCCCACTCTCCGGTTTCCACACAGCGGACCGCCGCTTCCCGGAATACCTCATCCAGTTCGATCTCCACCCGCATGTTTTTCTTTCCGTTGAGATCGATCGGCATATCCTTCAGCCGGCTCATAACATTCTGGAACGACTGGTTGAAGCGAACCGCATATGCGGCATCACCATCCAGCTCTATGATGCCCATCGGCACCGCGTTGTAATAGGAATCACTGCTGTTGACATCATTTGTCACACCCGGGTCGCTGAGATTTGTTTTCGAGATTGCACTGTAATAGTGCGCCGCATCGACATTCTCAAAACCGATGCCTTCATCGTTGGCATACCGGCGAAGAATTTCTGTCAGCGGGACCGGACTGCTGTAGTAAAAACCCTGAATCTTATCGACGCCGATTTCACGCAGGAAGCTCTCCTGTTCGGGTGTCTCCACGCCTTCCGCAATCGTATCGATTCCGATCTTCAGTGCCATCTGAATCAGCTGGGTCATGATAATCCGGCTCTTCTTACCGGTGTACAGATCCCGGATAAACTCCGTGTCAAACTTGATCAGGTCAAAGTCAAAGCTCTTCAGGAATTCCAGCGAGGAGTATCCGCTTCCGAAATCATCCATCCATACATTGATGCCTGCCTTATGGAACCGTTCCACCTGAAGACGCATGTATTCCGGATGCCTGCCGACCACCGATTCGGTGATCTCCACATTGAGCATATGTCTCGGCACACCGTAACGGTCCATCCGTTCACTGATTTCCGTTACCATATCGCACCGTGTGAAATCACTCCAGGACAGGTTTACGGAGATTGGAACGATGAAGAGTCCCGCCGCCTTCCGCTCGCGGATTTCCGCAAGCGCGGTCTCAATGACAAACAGGTCAAGTTTATACAGCATTTTTGCGTCTTCCAGATACGGCACAAACTCGCTGGGCTTCATGATTCCCCGCACCGGGTCGACCCAGCGTGAAAGCGCCTCTTCATCACAGACTTCACCCGTTACCGCACGGACCACCGGCTGGTAATATACCTGAATCCATCCTTCGTTCAGCGCACGCTCAAAGTTCTCCAGCACGTAAGACTGCTGTTCCAGTTTCTGCAGGAAGGTCTCATCAAAGAAGGTATACGCGGAATGGTAGGAACTGCGTTCCTGATCACAGGCAGTCTTTGCCCGGTCACAGGCGCTGGTCATATCCGTGTCCCCGTATGCGAAGCGGTAGATGCCGGCACGCACCGGAAGACTTCTTCCCTTATTCATCATTCCCGCTTTTTCAAAGATTCGGTTCATCACGGCATCCGTATCAGCCGCATCATGCATATAAACCGCAAAGTGATCGCCGCTGATGCGCCCGCAGTTTTCCGCGCCGAATTCTTCCTGCAGGATTTCCGCAAAGCTGCGCAGAAGCGCATTGCCCTGCACATAACCATAGCGCTCGTTATAGCGTTTCATTCCGGTCAGGTCAAAGAACACGATTGCCGGATCGTCTGCCGGATAATTCCGATGCGACAGCCCGGCCAGATGAATGAAGTGACTCATATTCGCAAGCCCGGTCACATCATCATAAAGATACCGGCGCATGACATAGTCGGCGCTGAGGATATCCTGCATGGTATTGTTCAGAACCGTCAGGCTTACTTCCGTATCTTCCGATTCCGGTCCGGTCTTGATCACGCCTTCGTTGGCGTACCAGATGACCGCAAGCTGTCCGCCGTCCGGTGTCGGCACATGTTTTCCGAGCGCATGAATGATGGTGTAATCCTCTTCATGCGGTGCCTTTGTGCGGTAAACCACATCGTATTCTCCGCCTTCTGTCGCAAACCGCCGGATTGCGCCGGATACTTTTGCGACATCTCCGGGGTGCGTGAAAACATGGACGTTCTCTTCCATCTGTTCCGCGAGCCCTTCCCGTTCCACATGAAAGAGATCGAGGAATCCGTCACTGACAAGAAGCATCGCAATTTTCTGATTTATATATTGATAGATGCCGAAGGGCACCGGTGACCGTTCCAGAATCATATGCTGGACCGGACTGAACTGAAACTTTTCCATATCATTGTCTCCGTAATTATCTGAAGGCAGTGACCGATCCGGTTCCGCGGGTCCGTCAGAAAAGTCCGACGGGCGGGCGTATGTGTCCACTTTTGTGTCCGTTGAATTACACATGCATTATAATCGTTATATTTATTTTTAAACAGCCCTGTTTTAGGTGTTTGTACCGGCAAGAGAAAAGGGCGGGTAATCCCGCCCCGTTTCAGGTATGATCAGTTCCCGTAGAGAATCTGTACAAGTTCGGAATTTTTATCCAGAACCAGGGTTTTCCGGCCGGTTCCGGTCATCGATCCCTTGAGGGAATCCAGACCGCGGATATATTCATAGAACTCCGCTTTTTCCGGGGAGTTATAGGCATCCTGCAGGATGCGCATGTACTCTTCTTCCCCTTCCGC
>JAFOLE010000315.1 GCA_017419465.1 Solobacterium sp.
AAACCGCGATGACATTGCGAAGGCTGTCATTCGCGGCGAATACGGCAACGGCGCGGACCGCAAGGCAAAACTGGAAGCTGCAGGCTATGACTACAATGCCGTACAGGCAAGAGTCAACGAGCTGCTGAAATAATCCGAAACACAGAAATCCGGACGCAAATCCGGATTTTTTTATGCGGAAATCCGCTAGTATAGAAGTAATCAGAGGTTATCAGTATGTCAGATTATCTTGTGAATTATATTGATGCGCATGCGGAGGAACTGCTTGCGCTTGGCGATGAACTGTTCCATCATCCGGAACTTGGATTTAAGGAAACTGAAACAAAAAAGACCATTCAGAAGTTTCTTGACCGGCATGATCTGAAGATCGACCGGGAATATGCGCTGACCGGCTTCTCCGTGACGATCGGCGAGGGCAGACCGCATATCGGTCTGGTTGCGGAACTGGATGCGATACCGACGCAGGGACATCCCTGCGCAGATCCGCTTACAACGGCGGCGCATGCATGCGGTCATTCCACCCAGGTCGGAATCATGCTGGGGGTGATGGCAGCGCTGAAAGACGATCCCAACCGTCCTGCAGGAACCGTGACCCTGTTCTTTACGCCCGCGGAGGAATTTACGGATATGGAATACCGTAAGGGTCTTGTGAAAGAAGGGAAGATCGCCTACTGTTCCGGCAAGCAGAACATGCTGGCAGAACATGTGCTCGACGATGTCGACTGCCTGATTCATGTTCATGCAATGTCGGACAAGAACTGGCGCTTCAGCCTCGGCAGTGTGCTGAGCGGGTTTGTTTATAAAAAGATTACCTTCCTCGGAAAAGCGAGCCATGCGGCGGCCTTGCCGGAGATGGGCATCAATGCACTCCATGAATGCACACTCTTCATCAGCGCTATCAATATGCTGCGGGAAACCTTCCGCGATGAAGATGTGGTGCGTCTGCACGGCATCATCGACAACGGCGGAAATACGGTCAACTCCATTCCGGACAGGGTCGTCTATGAATGCTATGTCCGCTCGGTGAATCCGGATGTGATCCGTGAAGTCAATGCGAAAGTCAGTCAGGCCGCAGAACACTGCGCCAAAGCACTCGGCGGCAGCTGCGTCATTGAGGATACGCCGGGATACCTTCCGCTTCATCAGAGTGAAGAACTGAATGAAGTGATTCTCGACAGTATGCTGAAATTCACCCCCGACAATACGATCCGCCGCGGAGAAATCAGTCCTGCGGCAGGGGATGTGGGTGATATTTCGCTCTTCAAACCCATCATTCAGTACGGCTACGGCGGATTCTCCGGTGCGATCCACGGCGCAGATCTTGCGATAGATGATCCGCAGGAAGTGTACCTGACACAGCCGAAGGTTGTCGGCATGGCAGTACTCGATCTGCTTGCGCATCCGGAAAAGGTGAAACACATTACGGACTCCTTTAAACCGAAGATGACGTTTGAGGAATACATCGCCTATCTGAACGGGAAGTAATGCCGCAAACCGACTTACTTTTCTGCCAGAAAAGAGTCAGTGTGCTATACTGAAAATCAGCGATACCAGCGAAAAAACTGACAATACGGAGGGAATACGATCATGAGTGAAAACAACAATACCCAGGCTCAGGCACAGGAGATTACCCTGACACTGAATCCGCAGGAAGAACAGGAAGTAAAACTGGATGACCTGCAGGCACAGGCTCCGCAGACAAAGACTATTGAGGAACTGTATACGGATGCCAAGCTGACAGAAGCAGAGCGCAAGACCGTTGAAGATTTTTCCAAGAAAATCGATATTACCGAATCCAGCACAGTTCTGGAATACGGAAGCGCTGCGCAGAAGAAAATCAGTGACTTCTCTGATTCTGCACTGAAGAATGTCCGCACCAAGGATCTTGGTGAAATCGGAACACTGCTCAGTGACCTGGTTGTTGAACTGAAGACAACGGACGAAAAGGAAGACAAGGGCTTCTTCGGCAACCTGTTCAAGAAGGGACAGGATTCCGTAGTCAAATACAAGGCTCGTTATGACAAGGCAGAAGCCAATGTAGACAAGATCGCGGCAGTTCTCGAAGATCATCAGATCACCCTGCTTAAGGATATTGCCCTGCTCGATCAGCTCTACGAGCGCAACGCACAGAACACCAAGGAACTGTCGATGTATATCATCGCCGGTAAGAAAAAGCTCCAGGAAGTCCGTGAGACAGAACTTCCGAAGCTCGTCAAGAAGGCGCAGGACAGCGGACTGCCGGAAGATGCACAGGCTGCCAACGACCTCTCGCAGGCATGCGACCGTTTCGAAAAGAAACTCTATGACCTGGAACTGACCCGTCAGATTTCCATTCAGATGGCTCCGCAGATCCGTCTGATTCAGAACAATGACACCCTGATGACCCAGAAGATTCAGAGCACACTCGTCAATACGATTCCGCTCTGGAAGAACCAGATCGTTCTGGCTCTCGG
>JAFOLE010000046.1 GCA_017419465.1 Solobacterium sp.
TGATGAAGGACCAGCCGCGCTCCCACATGGAGTGCAGGATGGAAGACAGTGTCGGCATATGATATTCCGGAAGCTCCATGACAAACGGAGCCGGATCGCCTGCGAAACGCTTTGTCTTCTTGAGGATGATACCCGAGATGACGATTGCGGCGACACCGATGAAGTATGCGCTCCAGCCGACCCATGCGGAATCGTTGAACATCGCGCCTGCAATCAGGGCAATGATTGGAAGTTTCGCACCGCATGGAATGAAGGTCGTTGTCATGACCGTCATACGGCGGTCACGCTCGTTTTCAATCGTACGGCTTGCCATGACACCCGGAACACCGCATCCGGTACCGATCATCATCGGGATGAAGGATTTGCCGGAGAGACCGAACTTACGGAAGATACGGTCCATGATGAATGCGATACGAGCCATGTATCCGCAGCCTTCCAGAAAGGCCAGGAAGAAGAACAGGACAAGCATCTGCGGGACAAATCCGATAACCGCGCCGACACCGGCAACGATACCGTCAATAATCAGTCCGTAGAGCCAGGAACCCTCGGCAACGCCGATGGCATTAAGCAGGCCGCCGATTGCGCCCGGTACGATTTCCCCGAAGAGCACATCATTCGTCCAGTCGGTTGCCATGGTGCCAACGGTCTGAATGGAGACATAGTATACCAGCCACATGACAAGTGCGAAGATCGGAAGCGCCAGCCAGCGGTTGGTCACGATACGGTCGATCTTGTCCGAGGTGGTCATCTGTCCGGCACCCTTCTTCTCATAGGTGCCTTTCAGCATCTTCTCAATCGTTTCATAACGGTTGTTGGTGATGATGGATTCTGCATCATCGTCAAACGCATCTTCCACTGTCTTTGTGATTGCGTCCGCCTTGTTTACGATGTCGGAGGAAAGCTTCAGCTTTTCGATTGCCTTGTCATCGCGCTCAAATACCTTGACCGCATAGAACCGCTTCTGATCATCGCCGACATTGAGCAGCGATCCGATTTCCTGAACCGCATTTTCAATGGCCTTGTCATATACGATCGGTTTCGGCTTTGCGCTGTTCTTTGCGGCAGCGATCGCCGCTTCGGCAGCTTCCATCGTACCGTCGCCTTTCAGCGCGGAGATCTTTACAACTTTGCAGCCAAGATCTGCGCCGATCCGGTCAAAATCGATCACATCGCCGCGTTTTGCGACAAGGTCCATCATGTTTACCGCCATGATCATCGGAATACCGGTTTCCGCAAGCTGTGTTGTGAGATACAGGTTGCGCTCCAGGTTGGTTCCGTCAACGATATTGAGAATCGCATCCGGCTTCTCATCAATCAGATAGTTACGGGATACAACTTCCTCCAGCGTATACGGCGACAGGGAGTAGATGCCCGGAAGGTCTTCAATGATGACATCCGGATGTCCCTTCAGTTTGCCTTCTTTTTTCTCAACCGTTACGCCCGGCCAGTTACCGACAAACTGATTCGCGCCGGTCAGCGCGTTGAACAGTGTTGTCTTTCCGCAGTTCGGGTTTCCCGCAAGTGCGATTACAAACTTTTCACTCATAATTCGTTTCCCCTTTTTTACTCTTCCACTTCAATCATTTCAGCGTCGTATTTGCGGATCGACAGCTCGTAATTGCGAACTGTCACTTCCACCGGATCGCCGAGCGGGGCGACCTTGCGGACATACACCTTTACGCCTTTGGTGATGCCCATGTCCATGATCCGCCGCTTGACAGCGCCTTCGCCGTGCAGCTTCACAACTTTGACCGTTTCTCCGATCTTTGCGTCACGCAATGTCTTCATACACTTTCCCCTTTTCTGTTACACACTGATTTTGGAGGCCAGCGAACCGTCAAGCGCGATCCGGGTCTCCTTGACATTCACGATCAGATTTCCTCCGATCGAGGATACGACCGTAACCGAACCCCCGGTATGAAATCCGAGGTCTTCGAGATGTTTTTTTACTTCCGCATTTCCGCCGATGTGGACGATCGTCTGTTCCACACCCGGCTCAGCAAGTCTTAACGGCATCATACGCTTCTCCTTCTGTCAGTTTGTTGCTGTTAACTAACTGTTGTAAGTTTATTCTAACTAACCAGAAAATGCAATGCCCTGTTGAAAGAAAACAGGACAAAAAAAGAACAGTTGCATTTCTGCGGCTGTTCCTCAGCGGTTATTCGTGGTCGCTGGCCATCTTCTCCTGCTTCACCTTGTGATCGATGACATGGCGTCCGGCAAGTTCGGTGCGGATATCCTCCACCGAGATACCTGCTTCCACCATGAGCACCATCACATGGTAGGTCAGGTCTGCGATCTCATAGATGGTTTCCTTACGGTCCTGATCCTTTGCGGCGATGATGACTTCCGTGCATTCCTCGCCGACTTTCTTCAGGATCTTATCCAGTCCCTTCTGAAAGAGATAGGTGGTATAGGAGCCTTCCGGCAGGTCCTTCTTCCGTCCTTCCAGCAGACGGTACAGTTCATTCAGATCAAATTCACTCATCTTTTCTCCTCAAATACGATCTTCTGATCGGTGTCAAAGCAGCTGTCGGTCCCCCGATGGCAGGCAGGTCCGTCCTTGCGCACCCGTACAAGTACGGCATCACCGTCGCAGTCCAGTTCCATCGTTACGATATGCTGGTAATTTCCGGAGGTCTCCCCTTTCAGCCAGAGTTCCTGCCGGCTGCGCGACCAGAAACAGGTCAGTCCCCGTTCCTTTGAAATCGCAAAGCTTTCGCGGTTCATATAGGCAAGCGTCAGCACCCGTCCGGTTTCATAATCCTGCACGATGCAGGGCACCAGCCCCTTTTCGTCAAAGCGGATATCTTCTTCATTGATCATAAGCGCACCGCAATCCCTTCTTCGTTCAGCTTCCGTTTCAGATCCGGAATCTTCACTTCGCCGAAATGGAAGATCGAAGCCGCAAGTCCCGCGCTGATGCCGGGAATCGTTTTGAACAGCGTCACAAAGTCGTCCGCTGATCCGGCTCCGCCTGAGGCAATCACCGGAACCTTAACGATCTGATTGACCGCCTCCAGCATCTCGAGATCAAAGCCTTTCTTTACGCCGTCGGTATCGATGGAATTGAGCACCACTTCGCCGGCGCCGTTTTCCACGCCCTGCCGGATCCACTCCAGCGCATCCAGTCCGGTATCGATCCGGCCGCCGTTCTGAAAGACATGGAACGTGCCGTCAACCCGTTTGACATCAACGGAAAGAACAACACACTGGCTGCCGTATTTTGCGGCAGCGGTTGGAATCAGATCCGGATTGCGGATCGCGCCGCTGTTTACGCTGACCTTGTCTGCGCCGCAATTGAGCACCCGTCCGAAATCGTCCACGGTATTGATACCTCCGCCGACGGTCAGCGGAATGAAGATCTTCGATGCGGTCTTTGTCAGAATATCCGTAAACAGCTTTCGGCCTTCATGCGAAGCGGTGATGTCATAGAAGACCAGTTCATCCGCACCGTTATCGGAATAGTATTCCGCAAGGGCAACCGGATCATTGACATCCCGCAGACCTTCAAAGTTTGTGCCCTTTACGACCCGTCCGTCCCGGACGTCGAGACAGGGAATAATCCGTTTCGTGATCATAAGCGTCCCTCCGCGGCTGCGATTCCGTCTTCCACCGTGACCGCACCGGTATACATTGCCTTGCCAAGGATCGCGCCATAGACGCCGATCTCCGCAAGGGAGCGGATATCATCGAGCGAGGACACGCCGCCGCTTGCGATGATATTGATACCATCAATGCCTGACAGCCGGCGGTACAGGTCCCGGTTGGTTCCCTTCATCGCACCGTCCCGGCTGATGTCTGTCGCAATCACGCAGGAAACACCAAGATCCCGCAGATGCATGATGAATTCCTCCGCATCCCGGTCTGTTGTGGCAGTCCAGCCA
>JAFOLE010000316.1 GCA_017419465.1 Solobacterium sp.
GCCGGTTTCATGTCCGTAGACATCGTTGTACTTCTTGAATTCATCAATATCGATCAGCACCAGCGTGCCGTAACCGCCCTGCGTTCTGCGGCGGTCAAATTCCCTGCGGTTATAGAGACCGGTCAGTTTGTCATGTGCTGCCTCAAAGGAAAGCTGATCACGGATACTGCGGTTCTCTTCATAAATACTGTTATAGGTGGATGCGATGTAGCGAAGCTCATGCACGCCTTCCAGCGGAAGCTCTTCATGATCGGCCATATGCTGGACGATGTTGTGCTGGGGCTTGAGAATCAGGTAATACCCGATATACAGGATTGCGCACATCAGTGCAATGTTGACTCCGATGAGTAGGCTTTGAAGACGCATCAGGCCGCGGAGGCGCTGGGAAGAGGTGCGCTGATACACGATGCCGGTCTGTACGATGGAGTCCTGGCACTGTTCAAGAATTCTGCCGAGTTCCTGCATCTCCGCCTCATACGACTCGGAATAGATCAGATTCTGTGCCTTCCGCTGTTTTGCGGCGGCGGAAAGCCGGGCATCCGCTGCGCTGAGTTCAACCGAGTCAAAGTCGGAATGGAAGTCCGAGCGTTTCATTCCGAGGGAATCGATGAACAGACACATGGCATAGAGATCCTGATTCTGCTGGGAAAGAGAAAGCCGTTCTGCCTCATCACAGAGTGCGACGATCTCCGGGCTGCCGTTTTTCCGCAGCTGGGTACGTGCGGTCTCACACCGTCTTGTCTCATACAGCTCGCGGAAGTATTCATCGAGATAAAAGCGTCTTCCGGTTGAGACAAAGTCCCGCGCATTGGACGTCAGAAAGGCTGCGGCATCCTGGTAGGATTCCGATGCATTTTCAAGCTCTGCATAGGTCTGGCTTGTCCGGGTAAACTCGGAATAAAACGACGATACCCTGAAAACGGTATAGGAAAGAAGCGCAATCAAAACTGCCGCAAAGATGATAAAAACAATTACGGCATTCTGAAGTTTCATTCCGCCGACGACAGCTTTTGATTGTCTGGATTTCTTCATTGTTAATTATATTATAGCGTGATTCCTGCCGCGGGGTACTGAACACTTTGCACAGGAAGATATTCAAAAACGGGCGTCTGTGACTGTTTTCTGTATATCTGCGGTTACAATATCAGCGGAGGAACAATTGTTATGGTTTATGAGATTGCGATTATCGGAACCGGTCCTGCAGGACTGGAAGCCGCAATCACTGCGAAAGTACGAAATAAAAATTTTATCCTGTTCGGCTCCAGGAATTCTTCGGTCAAGGTGGCGAAGGCACATACGATTCTGAATTACCTCGGCCTTCCGGAAGTAAGCGGAGAGGGGATGCAGAAGGCATTCCTCGATCACATCGCGAAGATGGGAATTGAGATTACGGAAGAACAGATCACCGCTGTCTATGCGATGGGTGAGACCTTTGCGATTCAGGGCGCATCCAATATGTATGAGGCAAAGAGCGTCATCCTGGCGACGGGTGTCGTTGCCGCAAAACCGTATCCGAATGAGGATGAACTGCTCGGCCGCGGCGTCAGCTACTGCGCAACCTGCGATGCGGCGCTGTACAAAGGAAAGACCGCGGTTGTGATCGCAAGCTCCGCGAAAGAAGAAGCGGAAGCGGATTTCCTGAGTGAGTATGCCGCAAAGGTTTACTACATTCCGCTGTACAAGGATGAAGTGCATGTCAATGAACGCATTGAAGTGCTTCATGAGACTCCGGTGGAGATCCTCGGTACTTCCAAGGTGGAAAAGCTGAAAACCGACAAACAGGAGATCGAGACCGACGGCGTCTTTATTCTCCGTGAGGCAGTTGCGCCGGGGAAACTGGTTCCGGGTCTTGAAACCGAAGGCGCCCATGTAAAGGTGAACATCGACATGTCCACATCTATTCCGGGCTGCTTTGCGGCAGGGGATATTGCCGGCCTCCCGTACCAGTACATCAAGTCCGCCGGCCAGGGCAATACCGCAGCGCTCTCCGCAGTCAGCTATCTGACACAGCTTGAGAACAAGGCACAGTAAACAGACAAAGAGTATCGCATGTGATGTGATACCCTTTTTTTCTGTCAGTTCTCATTACATTACAGCAGCTCTGCTCATCTGAATATACTGTTTTTTTTAACGATATTTACCGCAAAAAACAGGATGGAATGTTTGTACTTTGGTACATTGACAACAATAATGGTAGATAAGTATCAGAAATAAGGGGGATTTCGATGTGAGTGATGTAAAAAGATTTCTTGCGCGTAAGAATATAGTATTCTCCGCAAAACGCTATGGCATTGATGCGCTTGGCGCCATGGCACAGGGTCTGTTCTGTTCCCTGCTGATCGGAACAATTTTAAAAACACTCGGCCAGCAGTTCGGCTGGGCATTTCTTACAGATATCGGCAGTTACGCAATGAGTGTATCCGGTCCAGCCATGGCAGTGGCGATCGGGTATGCACTCAAAGCAGATCCGATGGTGCTGTTTTCACTGGCTGCTGTAGGCTGGGCCGCAAACGCGGAGGGCGGGGCCGGCGGACCATTAGCAGTTTTGATCATCGCAATCATCGCAGCGGAATGCGGAAAGGCGGTATCCAAAGAAACGAAGGTGGATATCATTGTGACCCCTGCAGTAACGATTTTCATTGGAGTTGCGCTCGCAAAACTGATTGCCCCGCCAATCGGTACCGCAGCCGCATCATTTGGCATTCTGATCGATGAAGCCACAAAGCTTCAGCCGTTCTGGATGGGCATCGCAGTATCGGTACTGGTTGGAATTGCGCTCACACTTCCGATTTCTTCTGCGGCAATCTGTTCTGTGCTCGGGCTGACCGGGCTTGCGGGCGGAGCGGCAGTTGCCGGATGCTGCGCGCAGATGGTCGGCTTTGCGGTTATGTCGTTTAAGGAAAACAAATGGGGCGGTCTCATCAGCCAGGGCATCGGAACCTCGATGCTGCAAATGCCGAATATCATAAAGAACCCGCGGGTCTGGATCGCACCGATCGTGACCTCTGCGATTACCGGACCTGTTGCGACCTGTCTGTTTCATCTTCAGATGAACGGGGCTCCGATCAATTCCGGCATGGGAACCTGTGGCTTCTGCGGCCAGATTGGTGTCTGGACCGGATGGCTTGCGCCAAGCGAAGCAGCGGTTGCCCGCGGGGCTTTCGCAATTACGCCGACAGCCGTGGATTGGATCGGACTGATTCTGATTTCGTTTGTTCTTCCGGCAATTCTTGCCCCATTGATCAATACAGTATGCCGGAAGCTTGGCTGGGTGAAAGACGGTGATCTCGCACTGTAGTCAGATAAAACAGGAATTCTCTCAAGGAAGTGTATGTTAGCGCGCTTCCTTTTTCCAAAGAATCGGGGATCCGGCTGATATAATACATGTGAAATGAGGCGTTCAATATGTCCAAGACAATCAAAAAAGTAGTCGTTACCGGCGGTCCGTGCGCCGGAAAAACAACAGCGCTGAGCTGGATCCATAATGCCTTCTCCAAGACCGGATACAAGGTGCTCTTTGTGCCGGAAACCGCAACGGAACTGATCACCGGCGGTGTGGCGCCGTGGACCTGCGGGACCAATTATGATTACCAGGTCGGACAGATGCGTCTGCAGTGGGAGAAGGAACAGATCTTTATCAATGCCGCAAAAACGATGCCGGAGGACAAGATCCTCATCATTTGCGACCGCGGAATGATCGATAACCGGGCATATATGACGGAGGATGAGTTTCAGCGCATCCTTGCGAAAATGAATCTCAATGAGATCGAAGTGCGGGATTCCTATGACGCGGTATTCCATCTGGTTACCGCCGCAAAAGGTGCGGAGCAGTTCTATACCACCGAAAACAACGGCGCGCGCATTGAATCTGTAGAGCGGGCGATTGAACTGGACAACCAGCTGATCGCCGCATGGACCGGCCATCCGCATCTGCGGGTCATTGACAATACCACGGATTTCAACGAGAAGCTCAAGCGTCTGATCTCCGAGATGACCTATGTGCTCGGCGGCCAGCTGCCGTTCAACATCAAGCGGAAGTTTGTTATTGACTTCCCGGATATCCGCTGGCTCGAGAGCCTGGAGAACTGCTGTCGGGTGGAGATCAATCAGACGTATCTGATCACGCCGGAAGGAGAGGAGCTCCGTGTCCGCCAGCGCGGCGAGAAAGGGCACTACTCCTACTACATGACTTCCAAGCGGCAGGTATCGCCGACAAAAATCATTCAGGTGGAAGAACGTCTGACGCAGAACCAGTATCTTGACCTTTTGATGGAGGCCGATCCCGGCAAGCGTCCGATCCGCAAGACCAGATACTGTCTGACCTATGATAACCAGTATTTCGAGATCGATATCTATCCATTCTGGCATGACAAGGCAATCCTTGAAATCGAACTTCAGGAAGAGGATGATGAAATCCGCTTCCCGAAGGAATTCAAAATTCTGAAGGAAGTGACCGGCGATCCGGCATACAAGAATTCCACCCTCGCAAGCATGCAGTTATAAGAAATAACGACATTAAGAACATATGAAAAATGCAGGCAGTGCCCAACGTCATTAAGTTAAGAAAGAGGTTTACAGAGTAACTTGAGAGTATTCTGTAGACCTTTTTTCAAGATTGAATGATAAGACATTATGAAAAGCATCATATGATGTCATAATGTGATCTGGATTATCAGTTATAATGAAGTTGCTTAAGAAAAGCGATA
>JAFOLE010000317.1 GCA_017419465.1 Solobacterium sp.
AACTGTATATCACGGAAGCCGGCGGATACAGCTACATCCTGCAGAAGGTGCGCACGCCGAGCCGGTTCATCGATGAGATCGATGATTCCTGCATTGAACATAAGGGTGCCGTATTTGAAACCAAGCGTCCGCAGATGAACGGACTCAACCTGTTTGATGAGCGCCCGATTCAGGAGCGCATCATGGATACGCCCGCTGTTCCGCAGATCCGCAAGGGCGAACAGGTCATTCACTCCAAGTTCGGAGAAGGCATTGTCCTTTCCTGCAGGAACGGTATTGCGGAGATCGCATTCCCGTTCCCGTTCGGCGTCAAGAAGATCGCCGCAGGACATCCGAGCCTGAAGCGCAAATCGGAGCTGGTCAGCTGATGGATCCGAAACGATCATGGAAGGATGTGCCGCAGGAGGAGCGATGGCAGTACTTTAAGGACTACTATCTGGTGAAAACGCTGATTGCGGTCTGCGTGCTGATCGTCGCCGTTATCCTGATCCGGGATATCGTCACACCGGAACCGGTCTATGCCCTGCAGATCGGGGTGTATGACACCTCGCTGAGCGAGGAGGAAAAAACGGAGCTTGCGCATGCGATTCAGAAACAGCTCCACGTCTATGATGAAGTGGGCATCGATGATGCCTATACCTCACTGAACGACAGTGATCTGATGCGCATCGTATCGCTGTCGGAGTCCGGGGATCTGGATCTGATCATTGCGCCGCGCGAGGTATTCACCTTCCTTGCGGGCTATGGATACTTCAAGGATCTGGAAGCCTCCTGCAGCGATACATTCCTGCATGAAAACGGAGACCGCCTGGTCATCTGTAAAGGCCTTGCGGTAAGTGAAGACGGTCTGCTTGCGGAGAATGCGGAAGGAAACGGCGAACCCTACGCCGCCGGCATTACCGCAGAAGGCACGCTGTTTGAACCTTACATGCATGGCATGAAAGATCCGGTAATCGGTGTAATATATGAATCAGAGCACCTGCCGTATTTTGAGGCTCTGGCTCAGTAAACACACAGGCAGGAGAATCGAGGGGTAGTATGAATGAACGAATCGGACATCTGAAAGACCGCATGCTGGGGGAGGAGCGCTTTGTCAGTATCGAACAGGCGCGCATCATCACCAGGGTTTATCAGGAAAATGAAGCCCGTTCGACTGCAAAGAAGCGGGCACTGGCACTCAAGACTGCGCTTGAGGAAATGGAAATCGCCATCGATCCGGAAGAACTCATTGTCGGAAACCGCACAAAGGGCGTGCGGGCCGGTGTGGTCTTTCCGGAGAGCGGCTGTTCGTGGGTGGACAAAGAGTTTGAAGACCTTCCGACACGTCCTCAGGACCGCTTTCAGGTAAGAGAAGAAGACATAAAGGAATTCCGTGAAACGATCTATCCGTACTGGAAGACCCGCTCCATGGAAGAGGATATCCGCAATACGTACGGAAAGGAGATCGATGCGATCAGCCGGGTGGTCAAGATCAATCAGAAAGACCACGCCCAGGGACATATCTGTCCGGATGTGGAACGCTGGCTGTCGGTCGGTCCGGCCGCACTGCGTCAGATCACCAAATCACGCCTCTATCTCGACAAGGATGAGCGGCGCGAATTCTATGAATGCGTACTGCTGGTGCTGGATGGCGCAATTACCTTCATGCACAGATATGCAAAGCTTGCGGACCGGATGAGCACGGAGTATCCCGAACACCGGGAAACGCTGCGCATGGTGGCGGAAAACTGCCGGAACCTTGCGAGCCGGCCTGCCCAGACGTACTGGGAAGCACTGCAGTCGCTGTGGTTTCTGTTTGTGATCCTGCATATGGAAAGCAACGCCAGTTCTTTTTCACCGGGACGCATGGACCGCTATCTGATCAAATACTACCGGGAAGATCTCAAACGCGGCCTGATGGATGAAGCACAGGCACTAGAACTGACGGAATGCCTCTGGCTGAAGTTCAACCAGATCGTCTATCTGCGCAACCGCAACAGCGCAAAGTATTTCGCAGGATTCCCGATCGGATTCAATATCGCCGTCGGCGGTGTGGATGCGGACGGCAATGATACGTACAACGAGCTGTCGATGCTGTTCCTGCAGGCGCAGGAAGAGCTCGGACTTCCGCAGCCGAACCTTTCCGTGCGGCTGAATAAAAACTCGTCGCATGAGCTCATGCAGAAGGCGATTCAGGTCGTATCCAAAGGAAGCGGTATGCCGCAGTTCTTCAACGATGAGGCGATCGTGCCGACAATTCAGAAGGACCTCGGCTTTACGAAAAGGGATGCGAGAAACTATGCGATCGTCGGCTGTGTGGAACTGACCGGCTCGGGCAATACGCTTGGCTGGAGTGATGCGGCGATGTTCAACTTATGCAAGGCGCTTGAACTTGCCTGCAATCACGGCATTGACGAAATTACAGGCGCACAGCTGTGTACAGACCGCGGCGGTCTTGATACCTATCAGTCCTATGCGGAACTGGAAAGCGCACTGGCTTCGATCATCGACGAGTTTACTGACCGGATGATCAAAGCGGAGGACGTAGTGGAGAAAGCCCACCAGGATCATCTTCCGACCGCATTCCTGTCGTCCGTGGTCAATGACTGCCTGGACAAGGGACTGGATGTGACCGCAGGCGGTGCACATTACAACCTCTCGGGCATTCAGATGATTCAGGTTGCCAACCTGGCGGACTCCCTCGAGGCAATCCGGAAACTCGTCTTTGAAGAACATGAGATTTCCGGAAGCGAGCTGCTGGCTGCGCTGCGGGCAGATTTCAAAGGCTATGAACTGCTTCAGGCAAAGCTTCTGAACAAGGCGCCGAAATACGGCAATGACATCGAGGAAGTCGATGCCATCGGCGCAAAGTGGGCCGAGTACTTCCGCGAAAAGATGAAGAACTATACCAACTACCGGGGCGGTCCGTACCATACCGGTATGTATACTGTCTCTGCCCATGTGCCGATGGGTGAAAACGTCGGCGCTTCCGCAGACGGACGGAATGCGGGCACCCCGCTTGCGGACGGCGGAATGTCGCCTTCCTACGGACGGGACATGGCCGGACCTACCGCAGTCCTGAAGTCGGTATCCCGGCTGCCGGATTCTCTTACCACAAACGGCGGACTCCTGAACATGAAGTTCCTGCCGGAATTCTTCGATACGGAAGAGGGAAGAAACAAGTTCGAGATGTTCTTACGGGCATTCGTGGATCTTGAAATCCCGCATATCCAGTTCAATGTCGTCCGCCAGCAGGACCTCATTGACGCGAAGGAACATCCGGAAAACTACCGTTCCCTGACGGTACGGGTTGCCGGTTATACGGCTTACTTTGTGGAACTCGACGGAACCCTCCAGGATGAGATCATCCGGAGAACGTCCTACCGTCAGATTTAACGACAGATTCATTACAACGAATTAGAAAGCGAACAACGATTATGACAAAATACCTGTTTCTTGACATTGATTACACGCTCTACAGCCCGAAAGCCGGCTGTGTGCCTCCCTCGGCGCTTGAGGCAATCGCCGAAGCCCGCCGGAACGGACACAAAGTATTCCTCTGCACGGGCAGAAGCCTGGCGGAAGCCGCAGATTATCTGCGCTTTCCGGTCGACGGCTTCGTCTTTGCGAGCGGCGCCATGTGCTATGCGGAGGGACACCGCGTCTATGACCATCCGATCGATCCGGCAAGGATCAATGAAGTGACGGATCTGATCCGTTCCCTGAACATGGGTGTGCTGATCGGCGGCTCTGCGGGCGCGTATCTGGATGAGCAGTGCTATGAAGAACTCAGCGGATATCTTTCCGGCGGCGAAGCAGACCCGAAGAAGCGCAAGGCGATCATGTTCGCAAATGGAATGTTTACCGAGAAACAGCGTCATCCGAAGGACCCGATCTACAAGCTCGGCGCAAGCCTGCCGCACGGCGGCTCCTTTGACGAACTGGTTGAAAAGCTGCCGGCACCGTTCAAACTGATCGTAACGGTAACTTCCCCGGACGGCGACTTTGCGGAGATCACCGACAGCTCGATCACCAAGTCCTCCGGCATCCGTGAGATTCTGAAGGTATACGGTGCGGATATGAAGGATGCGGTCGGTATCGGCGACAGCGGAAATGATGTGGATATGATCGAAGCCTGCGGCCTTGGCATTGCGATGGGCAACGCCTATGA
>JAFOLE010000318.1 GCA_017419465.1 Solobacterium sp.
ATACCGCAAACTACATGGAATCCATGGACATTCTGGAATATCTGTTTCCGAAAGACAAAAACATCATCCTGATGTGCGGCGGAGGCGGATATGCAGGCATGACGAAGGCCATGCTGGGAGAACTTGGCTGGGACACTTCAAGGATTTACAACGCCGGCGGATACTGGTTCTACAAAGGCAGTCATTCAGTTGAGATCAAACGGGAAGAGAATGGGGAAACCTTCTATGATTTCTACAAACTGAACTATCACCATATTGAATTTTCCAGCCTGCACCGGATCACACCGGAAGCGGATGTAAAACCCGAACAGCCTTCAAAGACACCGGAGGCCCCCTCTGCGGTGCCGGCAATCGATACCGACGCGCTGAAAACCATGATTCAGAATCAGGAAACGTTCTTCCTGTCGCTGTATCTGCCGGGCTGTTCCGCCTGTGCATCCTTTGCGCCGGTTGTGGAAGAACTTGCGGCCTCGGATCAGATTCCGTTCTTCTCCATGTCACTGGCAGATGCGGACCTTTCCGGAACACCGCTTGACGGAAAAGCAAAATTCACGCCTTCTGCCGCCGTGTTCAAAGACGGCAGGCTGATGGGCATGCTGGATCCGAATGCGGATGAAGATACGGATTATTTCCGGAATGCGGAAAACCTCTCTTCCTGGATCAATACGATGATCCCGTTTGAAACCGTCACCGGCAGCGCACAGAATGATACCGATACCTGCGGGGAAGCCTGCACGGCATTCGGTGACCTGCAGTAACGGACAAACTAAAAGCTCAGACAGTCTGAAACAACTGCACTGTCTGAGCTTTTTCATTATTCGACCGTAATCGTAATGGTGACTTTCTGGTTTCCTTTTCCGATTGTGACGGTCTGTTTATCACCGTCCTTACCGGCGGTGAACCGGCATGTATCGGATCCGCCGCTGCGGTTATTTCCATACGATCTGGCGCCGCCGTTCTTTGGCTTTGATCCGCTGGCGGGGGACAGAACGCTCTTTTTGACATCCCCTGCCGCAAGCGGTGCCGGCTTGTCCGCAGGCCTGTCAGCGGGTTTGTCAGATTTCTCCTCCGGTTTGGATCCGGAACGGATCTCCCGGATTTCATTCGGGAACAGCTTGTGAGCCGCGGTATACGACGAAACTTCTTCGGGCGGAATCTGATAGGTATTCACCATTTCCATGGCACACTCACGCATGTATTCCCTTGCGGCATCATACGCTTTGAGGAAGGCATTGATGCCGTCCCTCAGCAGGACCAGACTGTCATTTTCCTTCCCGATGTCGATCGTGCGGATATCTTCGTTCTCCGATACTTCGGCGTGATTGATCCGGTTGCGGATATCACCGAGGTGGTAATACGTATACAGCACATCTTCCAGCAGATCCTTGCGGTCATACAGGACGGAGAATGCTTTAGTCATCTCCTCTGCCTTGTTATCCAGTTCATCGATACGGAATTTCGCAAAGTCACGCTGACGGTCCTTCGAGTTTCTCAGGTTCCGGCTGCGGATCTGATTGCGGCCGTAGTATTTGATGAAGTAATGTGCAAGATCATTGAAGTTCCAGCGGTCTTTCGGTGCGTAATCCCAGTACAGGAGGTTGATTTCCTCCAGGAATTTTTCCCGGCTTTCCGGATCGGCAGCGTAGTAGTAGATACCGCTGTCCACGATATTCTGCGGCAGGCGGGACTCAATGATTGTCAGTGACTGCTGGTAGAACTTCTTCCGCATAGCCCACCGGACAAGTTCCACCGGATCCACGCTGTCGCCTTCCAGAATTGCGCCGTAGTCCTGACGGATCGTATCTTCGAGAATCCGGAAGATATTGCTTTCCACTTCCGGAAGTTCTTCTTTCGGGGTGTTGGCGAAAACATTCTTCAGCATATTGATACCGGACTCAAGATCCCCGGTATTGCACAGGGAGATACCTTCATCCACACGGCGCATCGCGTAGAGAAGACTGTCGACGTGCGGATTTTCAATCCCGCGGCTGTCCCAGTATGCCTGAATCTCATCAACCTTTCCGTAACGGATGAATGCATTCATGCCGGATACGAGATTGTTGATGTCATAACGCTTCATCTCACGGTTATCGATCGGGTTGGCAAACCGTCCCGGACGATAGTGACTGGTGATGATTTCACTGATTTCAATGCGGTTGTTCTGATCGTTGCTCAGCATCGAAAGCACAGCCAGAATCGTGTAGCCTTCCGCCGAGGCAAGTCCCTGCATATCCATGTAGATATGAACTTCCTCCGCAGCGATCGAATTGAGCACACTGACGATCTGGGCAACATTCTCAGCCGGCACGTAGTCCCGGTTCTGATCATGGGACGTCGGGACGAAACGGATGCCGATATCGGTATTGTCTTCGCGGCGGGAGAGTTTCATGGTATCCGCAAACTGGGTGTAGATATACCGCTCGAGCCACAGCATTTCCTTGTCAGAGATATCATCCGGCATGAAGTCCAGCAGTTTTTCATACAGTTCCTCATTGCTGGAAATGATGTGGAATACCCGGTCCGGACGGTAATTGGGCGAAGCGGAAAGTTCTTCGCAGAATTTCCGGTAACCTTCCACAATCTCATCCACACGGACGCCTTCCGTATCACTCAGAACATCAACGGATTCCATGTCCAGACCGTCCAGGAACTGGGCGATCCGGTACTGGAAGAAACTGTATTCCGAGATCTTCTTCGTATCCATCGATGTGAAGTCCGACCATTCCCGCAGGACAATGCGGTTGTTTTCCTCACCCGGATCATAGGTATTTCCGGAGCCGAGAACGATGATCTCATCGATATCAACGTTGGAAAGAATATATTTTGCGCCGGCTTCTGCGACACTGAGTCCGTCGCAGTACTGTGTGCTTCCGTCCTTTTCAAAATAAAAGTACCGATGCGATTTCCGGTCGCCGAGCGTGGAGAGCGATGTTAACAGCAGATTGACAGCTGGTTTCATAGATTGTTTTCTCCTTGTTTCTTCTTCCCTATTGTATCGTAATTAAAACAAATCCACCTGCATTCTTGTACAGACCGCCGGTCTCATTTGCATTCTCCGGCAAAAAGAACGATACTGTAAGTGCCCATATAAACCGGCCGCACTATAATGACAGTGGGTTTGCCGTTACCGGAATACCACTTTAAAGACAAACAGCGGGTATATCCTTATATGCACGGTACGCTTAACGCGGTAGGATGGGCAATTCAGGAATTCAGGGTCGACTGGATCCTGATTTTTTTGTATAGATGAATTACCATATTAAGCGCAACACATAGCCTGAGAGAGTAAAAAAACCCACAGGTTCAAATGATAGAATGTGAGTGACCAAACTTACATTATCAGGAGGACCTATGGGCTACTAT
>JAFOLE010000319.1 GCA_017419465.1 Solobacterium sp.
AACGGCAGAAGCACAAAATCCTTCATTGACCAGGGCCGGCTCGACGCCGCAAAAGAATACATTCAGGCGGGTGATTTTGTTTTCATCCAGTTTGGACATAATGATCAGAAACAGTCCGATCCGCTGCGGTATGCAGAGCCGTACGGCGCTTATCAGGATAACCTGAAGCTGATGGCTGACATTGCAAAGGAGAAGGGTGCCTATCCGGTTATCATCTCTTCCGTCGCAAGAAGACTGTTTGACAATAAAGGAAACTTCCTGCCGGGAAGCCACGGGGAATACCCGAAGGCGGCAGAAGAACTCGCAAAACGCGAAAACATTCCGTTTATCGAACTTACGAAAAAATCAGAGGAATATCTGACAAAGCTTGGTGACTTTGCGTCAAGACCTCTGTATGTATATCCGAAGGACAATTCTCATCTTCAGGTTCACGGGGCAGTTGTCATGGCCGGATTTATCGCCGATGGACTGCTTGCGCTCGGAAAACCTTACTCCGATCTGCTTGTGCCGCGTGATGCGAAGATTATTGATGAAGATGATGAACCTGCCAGGGATCCGTATGTTGTAGAACACATGGGAGAGGCATTCTGTGATCCTTCGATGAACATGGATGTGTTCCAGTTCGAAAAGCAGGACTGATCGGATCATTCATGGCGTTTAAAACCGTACCGCTTCTCAATGAAGATGATGACCGCTTTGTAACCTACTATAAGAAGTACCCGGACAAGCCTCTGATGGTACTGCTTGGGTTATACAAGGGTCAGTATTACAAGTTTTTAATCAGCTCCTTTTTCTACCTGATTAAACATTCTCCCGCGCTGTTTTCTCCGCTTCTGCTCGCAAATGTCATCAACGGCGTTCTCGAGGGCGGTGATGCGGCGGTACGGGCAATTATCATCAATGTTGGCATCTGGCTTGCGCTTCTGGCAATCCATGTGCCTGCCAACTACATGCATGCCAAATACAAAAGCATGCTTACAAGAGGGACGGAAGCCGGCCTGCGCGCCGCGCTGGTTCACAAGCTTTCCGAACTCTCCATTCTCTATCATGTGCGGATGCAGTCGGGAAAACTGCAGTCCAAGATCATCCGTGATGTTGAGGCCATTGAGACGCTTTCTTCTCAGCTGTTCATCAACGTTGTGAACATCACGATGAATGCGGCGATCGTACTCGGCATCACTGCCGCCAAAAACCGGGTCATCCTGCTCTTCTTTGTGCTTGTGGCGCCGATCGCATCGATCACGATCATCACATTCCGCAAGAAGATCCGGAAGGCAAATCAGAGCTATCGTCTGGAGATGGAGGAAACCTCTGCCAGAGTGATGGAAATGGTGGAGATGGTGCCGGCTACCCGTGCGCATGCGCTCGAAGAAGTGGAACGCAGACGGATGGTGCGCCAGCTGGAGGAAACCGCGGAAAAAGGATATCAGCTGGACATGATTCAGTCCAACTTCGGTGCAGTCGGCTGGGTGGTATTCCAGGTCTTCCAGGCACTCTGTCTCGGATTTACCGCATGGATGGCCATGAAGGGACATATCAAGGTCGGTGATATCACATTCTATCAGTCAAGCTTTACGTCCGTTGTAAATCAGGTGACCGCCATTCTGAATCTTCTGCCCATCATCACCAAGGGTCTTGAGTCCATTTCTTCGGTCGGAGAAGTGCTGACCAGTGAAGATGTGGAACAGAACGAAGGCAAGGAAAAACTGACGGAGCTTAAAGGAGAATTTACCCTCCGCAATGTCGGCTATCAGTATCCGCATACGGAAGAACCGGTCCTGAGGGATGTCACACTGGATGTGCATCCGGGCAAGACGATTGCGATCGTCGGTGAGTCCGGTTCCGGAAAGACCACACTGATCTCTCTGATCATCGGATTCATGCCGCCGACAAAGGGAAAGATCCTGATCGATGGAAAAGATATTACCGAAATCGATCTGAAGTCGTATCGTCAGTTTATCTCGGTGGTGCCGCAGACACCGCTGCTGTTTACCGGAACGCTTCGGGACAACATTACCTACGGTCTTGAAAACGCGACGGAAGAACAGATTGCACAGGCGATTGATGCGGCGGATCTGAGGAAACTGGTCGAAAGTCTCCCGGACGGTCTCGACACAAATCTTGAAGAACACGGCGCGAACCTTTCCGGAGGTCAGCGTCAGCGCATCGCCATTGCGCGGGCGATCATCCGCAATCCGAAAGTCATCCTGCTGGATGAGGCAACATCCGCACTGGATGTGATCTCGGAACGTGAAATACAGACGGCACTGAACCGTCTGATCAAAAACCGCACGACATTCGTGGTTGCCCATCGTCTGTCCACCATCCGCAATGCGGACTGGATTGTCGTCATGGATCACGGTGTCATCGCGGAACAGGGAACTTACGCGCAGCTGATGGAACAGCAGGGCGTCTTCTATCATATGGAGAGCCTGCAGATAACCCTCAGTCAGTAAACACAGAACAGGAGGAAGTACCAATGGATATTTTTCAGCCGGATTCAAAATTCATGTCAGTGCTGAATGTAATGGCAAATCTGATGCTGCTGAACATACTCACACTGGCGCTGTGCATTCCGGTTGTCACAGCCGGAGCGTCACTGACGGCAATGCATTATGTTCTGCTCAAGGTGGCACGGGATGAGGAAGGCGATATCATCCAGCAGTTCTTCCGGGCATTCAAACTCAACTTCAAACAGGCAACGATCCTCTGGATCGGCATGCTGATCGTATATGCCGCGCTGTTTGTGGACTGGCGTATCATCCGCATGCAGGGAGACCAGTTTCCCGGTATCGTAATCATTCTGCTGTACGGCGCAATCGCCGTCATCTATCTCATCTCGCTGTATATCTTTCCGGTTCTTGCCCGTTATAAGAATTCCATCGGCGGAACCATAAAGACAGCATTCGCTATGGCAGTTTACGGAATCACAGGACTGCGGACATTCATCTGCGGTCTCATCAATCTTGTCCCGCTGTTTCTGCTGTTTCTGCTCGGTTATGCAGTAGTGCCGGTATTCCTGTGCTTCTGCTTCAGCGGACCGGGCTACTTCCGGGCAAAGATTTACCGGACGCTCTTCAGCACCTATGAAACAGGCGGACAGACACAGGAAACCGAGGAGGAAAATGAGGAATGAAAAACGAAGTTAAGAACCAGATCAACGAGTACATCGAGTATCTTCTGGATAACTCCAGCGCTGAAAAACCGATGTGGAACAAGGAACTTGTTCTCAGCGGAAAGCAGAACAAATGGAACTACATTGACGGCTGCATGATTACAGCACTCCTGTCGCTGTATGAAATGACCGGCAATGAGCGCTACTTCACATTCGCAAAGGATTTCATCGATTACTTCGTTCAGCCGGACGGAACCATCCGTACCTATGATGTCACGGAGTACAACCTGGACAACATCAATACCGCCAGCAACCTCTTCTTCCTGTATGACAAGACAGGTGATGAGAAATATAAACTGGCGCTCGATCATGTCCGTACCCAGCTGGATACCATGCCGCGGACAAAAGAAGGCAGTTTCTGGCACAAGGATATCTATCCCAACCAGGTATGGCTGGACGGTCTGTACATGGCGGAGCCGTTCTACATGCGATACGAAACGAAGTTCCGCAAGATGGAAAAGTGCAGTGATGTCATCCATCAGTTCAAGAACGTTGAAAAGTACATGAAGGACCCGAAGACCGGCCTGTATTACCATGGCTATGATGAGTCGAGAGAAATGTACTGGGCAGATCCGGTGACCGGATGCAGCCCGAACTTCTGGCTCCGTTCCCTCGGCTGGTTCTCACTGGCACTGACCGAAACCGCACAGGCATGTGATGAAGCGCTGTACTACGAAAAGCGTTATCTGATCGGTCTGCTGGAGAAGCTGGCAGATGCACTTCAGCCGTTCCAGGATGAAACCGGCATGTTCTATCAGGTGCCGGACAAGAAGGATGCGGAAGGCAACTATCTGGAAACTTCCGGTACGGCATTAATTGCCTATGCGATTCTCAAGGCTGTACGCCTCGGCTTCATCGCACCGCGTTATGCGAAGATGGCAGAGAAGGCGTTTGATGGCATCTGTGATTCGTATCTGTCCAAGAACGAAGACGGAACCCTGAAGCTTGGCGGTATCTGCCTGGTGGCAGGTCTTGGCGGCAAGCAGCACCGTGACGGATCACTTGAATACTACTTCAGCGAGCCGGTTGTCGAGAATGAGGCAAAGGGTGTCGCACCGTTCCTGCTGGCATACACCGAGATGCTGCGGAGAGAAAACGCATAAGAATCGGCGGTAATCTGCCGGAAAGGGAAAACATATGAAATTTCAGCTTATTGCCGCAACGGTTCGAAGCGTAACCGTAGAGCGCATCAACAACGATAAATACGAAAGCGGGCTCTGTCGGGTATTCCTCAATGGAGAACTGAAGGAGACCACCGAAAAAAATGTCATCACGCTGTTCGGACTTGATCCGGACACGGAATATAAACTCGGTCTGCAGGAAGAAACCGATGCAGCACCGGAAACCATGTACTTCCGTACGGCGAAGGAATCCATTCTTCTGAATGTGCATGCCTTCGGCGCAAAGGGCGACGGTGTCAACGATGATACCGCCGCAATTCAGGCTGCCATCGCCTGCTGTCCGAAAGACGGTACGGTATATCTTCCGAAAGGAACCTATCTTTCCGCTGCCGTTTTCGCCAAGAGCAATATGACCATCTGGATCGATAAGGATGCAGTTCTGCTCGGTCAGACCGACCGGTATCGTTATCCGGTGCTTCCGGGTATGGTCCGCAGCCAGTATGACAACGATGTCGA
>JAFOLE010000047.1 GCA_017419465.1 Solobacterium sp.
GATGTTCAACCGTTATCTGATCGGATGCGCGATCGGTCTTCTGCCGATGATGCTCGGCAGTCAGCTGTCCGCATTCCTGTCACTGGAACTGGAAGGTTCCCGTTCCACAATCGCAACGGCACTGTTTGTCGTTACCAATCTGGTGCTGACCTGGCTGTTTGTGGGAGTCCTCCACATGCAGGCATTCGGTCTTGCGCTTGCCGCATCGATCGGATACTGGGTATATCTGACGGTGGAACTGCTCTATTACTTCTCCGGCAAATCATTGCTCAAACTGAAGATGGTGAAGTTCCGCATGTCGGATCTTTCCGATATTATTCTGATCGGCTTCCCCGGTGCCACCACGGCACTGTATCTGACGATCCGCCGGTTTGTGCTGAACGGAATGATCACCCGATATGTCGGGAATGCAGGAATGTCAGCCTTTACGGCAAGCGACACGCTGCTTGCGATATTCTGGGCAGTGCCGCTCGGCATGGCAAATGTCTGCCGGATGTTAATGAGTGTCAGCTATGGTGAAGAAGACCGGCAGTCATTAAAGGATGTCTTCAAGACCATGGTCGGCCGCTGTCTGCTGATTCAGCTCGCAATGATGGCGGTACTGATCCTGCTGGCCGTTCCGTTTACCCGGTTCTTTATCCGTGACGTCAGCGATCCGGTCTATCAGATGACGGTAACCGCCTTCCGGCTGCTGCCGCTTACCATGCCGCTGGGTCTTGTGTGCCAGACATGGCTGAATTACGGCCAGGTATCCCGGAAACAGGTGCTCACACATTCGCTGGCGCTGATCGACGGCATGCTGTGTCCGTGCCTTGCAATGCTGGCACTGGTGCCGGCCCTTGGCATGAACGGGGTCTATTACGCTATGATTATTAACGGAATAGTCACGGTAATCTATCCGATGATCTATTCAATCGTTGTAAACCGTGGAATTCCGAAGAATCTGGACCGTCTGCTTATGATTCCGAATTCCTTCGGCGCACCGGAAGAAGACCGTCTTGATATTTCCCTGCACAGCGATGAAGAAGTCGTCAATATTGCCGAACAGGTTCAGGGTTTCTGCACGGAGAAGGGACTGGAGGAGCGTAAGGCCTATCTCTCTGGTCTGTTTCTGGAAGAAATGGCCGGCAATATCGTTGATCACGGTTTTACGAAAGATAAAAAAGAACACTCGGTCGATGTCCGTGTTGTCTGTAAAGACGGCGATGTCATTCTCCGCCTGAAGGATGACTGTATTCCGTTTGATCCGAAACAGCGGGCATCCATCGCGGATCCGGAGGATATCACAAAGAATTTCGGTATCCGGATGGTATATTCCATGGCGAAGGACATCAGCTATCAGAACATCCTGGGTCTGAATGTACTGACGATCCGGATTCCCTGACACAAAACAACGGCCGCGGATGCGCTTTTTGTAATATACGGTTTATTCCAGCGGATATGTCGCAAGCCCGAGTTCTTCGATCAGCGCATTGAAGCGGGCTTTTTCCTTATCCTTTACCGGCTTGGAAAGATCATTGAAACAGTGATGAATGACATCCGCATCCTTAAGCACTTCATCCAGCGGAGAGTCAGTGACCTGTTTGTCATCGTGATGATAAATCATCGAACAGATCTGTTCGATTTCCTCTTCTGTTGTCTCACCCATGGCGTGCAGCACTTCTTTTGCGTAGTCTGCGCCGCGGTGTGCGTGGTCGTCATAGGAGCCGGAACGATAGGCTGCCATATCATGCAAAAGACCGGCCATCGCCCAACGTCATTAAGTTAAGGAAGAGGTTTACAGAGTAACTTGAGAGTATTCTGTAGACCTTTTTTCAAGATTGAATGATAAGACATTATGAAAAGCATCATATGATGTCATAATGTGATCTGGATTATCAGTTATAATGAA
>JAFOLE010000320.1 GCA_017419465.1 Solobacterium sp.
CCGGATCCGGCGTTTCTTCCGGTTCCTCAAGGAATTCGAAGACACGCTCTGCCGCAGCTGCCGTGCTCTGCAGAATGTTCATCATCTGCGCGGTCTGTGTGATCGGCTGGTTGAAGGAGCGGACATACTGGATGAATGCCTGAATGTCACCGATTGCCAGTCCGTTATGAATGGAGAGGTAACCGCCGAGTACACAGCATCCGACATAACCGATGTTTCCAATCAGGTTTGTGATCGGCTGCATCAGTCCGCTCATGAACTGTGCCTTCCAGCCGGCTTCATACAGCTTTTCATTCAGATCATTGAATTCACTGATCGAACGTTCCTCACCGTTGAATGCCTTCATGACGATGTGACCGCCGTACATCTCTTCGATATGGCCGTTCACATTGCCGAGCGTCTTCTGCTGGGCTTTGAAGTACGGCTGGCTGTTCTTTACCACGAAGGCTGCCGCAATGCCGGAGAGGGGAACGACGACCAGTGCCATGATCGTCAGCTGCCAGGAAATCCGGAGCATCATATACAGCACACCGATGACCGTGATCACTGAGGTGAAGATCTGCTGGATCGACTGATTAAGCGTCTGGGAAACGGTGTCGACATCATTTGTGATACGCGAGAGCACTTCACCGTGTGTCTGTTTGTCAAAGTAGGATAACGGCAGACGGTTGATCTTTTCACTGATTTCCTTCCGCAGTGTATAGGTAAGACGCTGGGTTACGCCGGCCATCAGCCAGCCCTGGATGTAGGAGAAGATCATGGAAATCACATAGATCGTTCCAAGCGTCCGCAGGATGGAGAAGATGCGGCTGAAATCAATGGAGCCCGTGCCGGTATACTTGGCCACAAGTCCCTGCGCAAGCGTTGTTGTGGCGCTGCCGAGAATCTTTGGACCGATGATGGAGAATACGGTGGAAGCGGAGGCGATGAGAATGATGATGATCAGACGGAGCGCAAACGGCTTCAGGTAGCGGAGCAGTTTCCGGATGGAGCCGCTGAAGTCCTTTGCCTTGTCGCCGGCCATCATGCCGCGTCCGCGGCCGCCCTGTCTCTGGGGCTGTCTGTTCTGCTGGCTCATGCGAGTTTCTCCTCGCTTAACTGAGAGTAAGCAATTTCCTGATAGACCTTGCAGGTCTTCATCAGTTCATCATGGGTTCCGATTCCGGTGATTTCACCGTTATCGAGAACAATGATCTTATCTGCGTTGCGGATTGTACTGATACGCTGGGCAACGATGAGTACGGTGGAGCGGGTCTTTTCGACCAGCTTGTTCAATGCCTCACGGAGTCTTGCGTCTGTCGCATAGTCCAGTGCGGAGAAGGAATCATCGAAGATATAGACCTGTGCGTTCTTGACCAGCGCACGCGCAATGGACAGACGCTGTTTCTGTCCGCCGGAGACGTTGGTTCCGCCCTGGGCGATCGGTTCATTCAGACGATCCGGCATCCGGTCAACGAATTCTTTTGCCTGCGATACTTCAAGCGCGGTTTCAATGAGTTCTTCCGAAGCATTGTCATCCGCATAGCGGAGATTGGAATCAATCGTTCCGGAGAAGAGAATTCCTTTCTGCGGAATGTAACCGATCCGATCACGCAGGTCTTTTTGCCGGATATTGCGGATGTCGGTATCACCGAAGGTAATGGATCCTTCCGTGACATCGAAGAAACGCGGGATCAGATTGATCAGTGTGCTCTTGCCGGAACCGGTGGATCCGATAAAGGCAACGGTTTCGCCGGGCTTTGCGTCAAAGGTGATATTGCGCAGCACGCTTTCTTCGGCGTTGGGATATTTGAACGACACGTTATGGAAGGAAATCGTCTGATTTTCTTCCGGAAGGGTTTCCGGATGTTCCGGATCGTGAATTACCGGTTCGGTCTCCAGCACTTCAAAGATACGGTTGGCGCTGACCGAGGAACGGGGAATCATGATGAAGATCATGGCAACGATCATGAAGGACATCAGCACATGGATCGCGTACTGCAGGAAGGCCATCATATCGCCGATCTGCATGGTTCCAAGATCGATCTGCTTACTTCCGATCCAGATGATGAGCACGGAAATGAAACTCATCAGGAATGTCATCGTCGGCATGATCGTAGCCATCGCACGGTTGACGAAGATATTGACGCGGGTGATGTCGCTGTTGACATCGTCAAAGCGCTTCTCTTCCATCTTCTGGTTATTGAAGGCACGGACGACGAGCATACCGGACAGCTGTTCACGGATGACAAGATTCAGCCGGTCAACGAGCTTCTGAATGACACGGAACTTCGGCAGGGTGATCCAGAAGGTGACTGCCATCAGTGTGATGATGATCAGAAGCACCCAGCCAAGAATGCCGGCCATGCCGGAATAGCGCATGACCTTGAAGAGGGAGGTCAGTCCCATGAACGGCGCAAACAGCACGATCCGCAGCAGCATATTGATCACCATTTGGATCTGCTGGACGTCGTTGGTGGTCCGGGTGATCAGAGATGCGGTAGAGAACCGGCTGAACTCTTCACTGGAGAAGGATTCAACCCGCTTGAAGATATCGGCACGCATGTTGCGGCAGGCGCCGGTTGCGGTGCGGGAGGCAAGATAGGAGGAACCCACGGCACAGAGACTTCCGAGCAGTGTGATCACCAGCATGATCAGGCCTTCCTTCAGGATGTACCCATTCTGCATGGACTCGATATTCACGCCGAGGGCGGAATATTCGTTCCGCATGCCCATCATGACCGCAGAATTCAGGTTGTCTTCGGTATAACCTGCAAACTGCGCATTGATCTTTTCGAGAATCGGAGCGGCCGACTCAGGCGACTGTTCCATCATTTCATACAGCTGTGAGGGATCGACCGGCAGCTGACCGGAAGCCGCCGCGCTTTCCAGCATGGTGACTGTCAGAAACGGCTGGCGCACAATGCCGGAGACATCCGTATTGTCATTGAGTACGTAGATGTCTTCCGTGGCGGACAGCGGATATTCCGACGCATACTCCGCTGTGCCAGCCGGCACGAGGGTATACGACGAATCAAGATTCAGCTGGTCCTGGCTGTTCATGAAGGACTTCATATGTTCATAGGTCGAAGCCCGGAGTGCTTTCGGGGACGGATCATCGATGCCGCTGTACTGAATGCCGTAGGTGACAATGCCGGACATATAATCCGGCAGCGCCAGTTCAAACTGAACCTGGGCAAAGGTCAGCGCAATGACCGCCAGCACCGAAAGCCAGAACGGCTTCAGATACCGCAGTGCTTTTAACATGCATACCTCCTTGATGATTAGTAAACGCGCCTATTATATAACACGGTGTGTGTAAAAAGTATGAAAGCGCATCGTGCATTCTGTTTGCGCAGAACACACAGTCGTGTATGATGGAACGCGGAAGGTAACAGTACATGAGTAAACTTTATTTTGCGTCAGACTATCAGGAAGGTATGGCTCCTGAAATTCTCAATCGGCTCACAGAAACGAATCTCATTCCGGTCAGCGGATACGGAACGGATGAATTCTGTGAAAGCGCAAAGAAAAAGATCCGTGAAGCGTGCGGCGATGAAAACACCGATGTCTATTTTCTGGTCGGCGGCACCCAGGCCAACGCAGTCGTAATCAGTGCCGTTCTGCGGGATTATGAGGGTGTTGTCGCGGCGGATACCGGACATGTCGCACTTCACGAAGCCGGCGCAATTGAATATACCGGTCATAAGGTGCTTACCGTAAAGGGTGACAGGGGCATCCTGCATGCGGATGCACTGAAGGAGTATCTGGAAGGATTCTATGCGGACGGCAACCATGAACACATGGTTCAGCCCGGCATGGTGTATATCTCCCAGCCGACCGAATACGGAACCCTGTATTCCAAAGCGGAACTGACCGCACTGCGCCAGGTATGCGATACCTACAATCTTCCGCTTTATGTGGACGGCGCACGCATGGCCTATGCGCTTGCGTGCAGAGAAAATGATGTGACCCTGCAGGATATGGCGGCTCTTACCGATGTGTTCTATATCGGCGGCACCAAGTGCGGCGCGATTGCGGGTGAGGCGGTCGTGATCACAAACAGGGCGCTTGTCCCGCATTTTTTCACAACGATCAAGCAGCACGGCGCACTGCTCGCAAAGGGCAGACTTACCGGCATCTCATTCGATGTGCTGTTCACCGACAGCCTGTATGAGAAACTCGGCGCATATGCACTGGAAAAGGCGGATGAGATCCGCGCTTCCCTGAAGGAAAACAACTGGCAGTTCTTCTTTGACACACCGACCAATCAGATCTTTGTGGTCGTGGACAACGAAACACTGAAGGAGCTGGATGAAGTTGTCGTATACAGTTTCTGGGAACCGTTTGATGAAACACATACGGTAATTCGCTTTGCGACAAGCTGGGCAACCCCGGAAGAAAACATCGAAGCGCTGAAGAAACTGATTGCGCAGTACGGAAACAAATAAGCATCGATAAAGGGCGGATCACCTTGTGACCCGCCTTTTCTGACGGTCCATCTGGGCGGCGCATCTTTCCGGATACCGGAGCGGGCAAAGCATGCCATTGTCTGTTAAAATCAGATACAGAAAGAGAGATTGTACATAATGAAACTTCAGGCAGCTTTGGATACCCTGTCGCTGGAAGACTGTGTTGCACTTCTCAGCGAAACCCGCGGGTCGATCAATATCGCGGAAGTCGGAACGCCGTTTGTGATCGAGGAGGGAATGCGCCCGGTGCGCGAATTCAAGGAGAAATTCCCGGAAATCGAAGTGCTCGCAGACGTGAAGATCATGGATGCCGGAGAATATGAGGCGGACAAATGCTTTGCGGCAGGTGCGGATATCTGCACGGTGCTCGGCGTATCGAACAACGCGACGATTGAAGGCGTTGTGCGCAGCGCGAAGAAGCACGGAAAGAAAGTCATGGTCGATATGATCGAAGTGCCCGATCTTGCGGCAAGAGCTGCCGAGATCGATGCAATGGGCGTCGATTATATCTGCGTGCATACCGCATTTGACGTTCAGAAGACCGGTAAGGATCCGCTGGATGACCTCAAGGTCGTAAACAAGGTTCTGAAACATGCAAAGTCCGCTGTCGCGGGCGGCGTCAAGCTGAATACGATTGATGCGATCGTTGAAGAAGGCGCAGAGATCATCGTGGTCGGCGGCTTCATCTGTAACGCCGAAGACCGGGCGGCTACCGCACGGGAACTGAAGGCACATCTGAAATAAGGAGAACTGTTATGAATAACCGGGAATATGCGGAAATCGTCTGTAAGGAACTGCAGGCAGGACTTGGGGCTATTGATCCTGCCGCGACAGAACAATTCTTGGATCTTCTGCTGGACGCGGATGAAATCTTCTGCGCCGGTGCAGGACGCAGCGGCTTTCAGATCCGCGGCTTTGCGATGCGCTTAATGCATATGGGACGCAAGTCCTATATGGTCGGCGAGACCTGCACGCCAAACATCACCGATCAGGGGTTGCTTGTGGTATGCAGCGGAAGCGGAACCACAAAGTCACTGGTCAATCATGCGATGAAGGCAAAGGAAGTCGGCGCAAAGGTGGCGCTGATCACAATCAATCCGGGCTCAACGATCGGACAGCTGGCGGATGTCGTGATCGAGATCCCATGCGTCAGCCCGAAGAGCGACGTGCAGGGCGCAGTCAAATCCATTCAGCCGATGGGAACGCTGTTTGAACAGTGCGAAGGCATTTACATGGATATTGTGATACGGATGCTGATGGATCGTCTCGGCCTGGACAGCGATACGATGTTCGGCCGCCATGCGAATATGGAGTAACGCCATGAAACAGGAACTGGTTAAATATGTGGAAAAGCCCTGGGGCTATGAAAAGTGGATCGCCGTCACTGACAGCTATGCACTGAAGGAAATCTTTCTGAAGAAGGACTGCCGGTGCTCCCTGCAGTACCATGAACAGAAGGAGGAGCACAGCTATCTCCTGAAGGGAAAGGTTGCGGTTGAGGAAGATGATGAAACCGGAACCCTTGTGACGAATATCTACGAACCGGGCGGATGCTGGCATGAAAAGCCGCACGCAAGACATCGCGTAACGGCAATTGAGGATTCCACTTTTATTGAAGTATCCACACCGCATCTTGACGATGTGGTCCGGATATAGGATGATTTTGGGAGATGAATGGAAAACGGGCAGATCTGTCCGTTTTCACTTGGTACAGGAACGGAGGAATACGGACATGATACAACTGATCGGGGATATGCACATGCATACAATTGCCAGCGGACACGCCTACGGGACCATCCGGGAAATGGCACAGGCGGCCGCAGAGATCGGGCTGAAGATCATCGGGATTACCGAGCACGGTCCCGGTATTCCGGGAACGACGGATCCGTTTTATTTCGGAAATCTGAAGGTGGTGCCCCGTGTTCTTTACGGGGTGGAAGTCCTGCATGGCTGTGAGATCAATGTACTGAATGACGGCACGCTGTATCTTGCGCAGAAGTATCTGGACCGGCTGGATTACTGCAGTGTCGGAATCCATGGATTATGTTATGAAAACGCCGGGACAGAGAAATTTGATAACTTAAGTCAACCCCTGGAGTATGTTTCTTCAATAAATCGTTATCTTCAAAATTCGCATGATGAAAACAGGAGACATACTCCCAATTCATTTTGAAATGATCTATAATTCGATCAGGAAC
>JAFOLE010000321.1 GCA_017419465.1 Solobacterium sp.
GCCGATCGTTACCGGCTCCTTCACATTCCCGGAGCGGTCGATCCATGTCTCTCCTGCATGTATGGTTCCGACATACATATTCTTTTCACCGGCTTCATGATCCGAAAGGATGACTGCCGCGCCGGAATTTTCATGATCGCTGTCACCCTCAAATGTCCATCCGATTACATCCGGGTTATCAAACCAGTCGTGCGCTTCTCCATACATGCAGTCCCTGCGCACTTCCAGCATCGCATCCAGGATCTCGTTGAACTTCAGCCCGCCGCGCGCTTCCAGTCCGTAGTAGTCGCCGTAGAAAATGCATGGATATCCTTCTCTGCGAAGCAGAATCAATGCATATGCGAGCGGTACGAACCACGGTTCCACACAGCTTTCCAGCGCCTGTCCGGGCTGCGTATCATGGTTATCCACAAATGTGACTGCGTGCGTCGGATTCATTCCGGTCAGCGTTCCGCTGAAAATCTGCGAAATATCATAAAGGCCGAATGCATGGGAGATGTTCTGAAATGCATAATGCAGAGGAACATCAAACAGGGACATGCATTCGCCGGTTTCATCCAGATAGTCCTTCAGTTTATTCACATCGGCTTTCCAGTACTCACCCACGGCGAACAGTTCCTCTCCGCTGTACTGCCGGAGTTCCTCCAGCCAGGCGGGAAAGAATTCCCGGTCGATATGCTTGAGCGCATCCAGGCGGAACCCGTCCTGTCCGACCGTATCGAGATACCACTTTCCCCATTCGATCAGATGCTTTCTGACTTCCGGATTTCCGAAGTTGACATCCAGGCCGAGAAGATAATCATAATTCCCGTTCTCATCATCCACTTCCTGGCTCCACTCACTGCCGGAGAACCGGAACACCGCGTGTTCTCCGCTGCGCTCATCTTTATCACTTCCCGTGAAATCCCTGTGGTCCCAGACAAAATCACTGTATTTTCCGTTTCTGCCGGGAAATGTAAACCGGCTCATCGAACGGATCGTCTTCATTCCGTCCGGCAGCGGTCTATTGCGGTCATGCGGATCATACTCGGTTACCCGTACCGTTTCCAGTTCGTCTCCTTCCACCATCTGGTTGAGCACGATATCCGTATAGACACTGATTCCCGCCTTATGGCAGGCATCAACTGCCGCAAGATATTCTTCCTTTGTGCCGTATTTTGTCGCAACCGATCCTTTCTGATTGAACTCTCCGAGGTCATACAGATCGTAGACTGCGTATCCGACCTCCTGATCTCCTTTCAGTCCTTTATATGCAGGAGGCAGCCAGAGTGCTGTGATTCCCTTTTCCGCGAGTATCGGTGCTTCCTTCTTCAGCTGGTTCCACAGACCGCAGTGCGGCGGAAGATACCATTCGAAGTACTGCATCATGACTCCGTTTTCTCTGTGTTTCTGTTCTGCCATCTTTTTTCTCCTTTAGTTAGGAAGCGTACCGCATATCCAGGATTCGCGCAACCAAAACACCCGGTTTTGATTCTGAACCGGCCTGCACCGTTTCTTTCCTTGAACCAATCCGGACGGTGTTTTACAATCGATTCGCCTGATGAATGACAGAAAGGATACAGCGTTATGGAAGATATGATGGACGAAATTGAAGAAGAACAGCCGCACGGACTGGAACTGCAGTCGGCGATTCTTCATGTACTGGACGGAAGACGGCATCATATCTCTCTGTCCGAACAGACCCTCGATCTTGAAGAACCGCTGATTGAAAAATACGTGAAGCGTTACGTCAACCGCTGCCGGAAGGATATGCGCTGTGCACCTGCCCACTTTGCGAAAGACAGCGCATTTGAAACAGAACTGCGCCGCTATTTCCGCCAGGAAATCAGCCTGCCGGATTTCAGCGCAGAGGTTCTGAAACCGCTCATTCATTATTTTGAACATGAGGAAGCGCGTTCCTTTGAAGTACTCTTTGCGGATTACCGTGTCGATGATGTTCCCTATCTTGCGGTGGTTCTGCTGGAAGAGCAGGATACCCTTACCTGTATGACCAGTACGGAGAACGGACGGATTCTCAATACGGTCTGTTTCGGCAATACCGCACTGCCTGCGATATCCCGCCCGGTCAGTTCCTTTGCGGTCATCAACACACTGACCGGAGATATTGACTGCGTGGACGTCACCAAATGGAACGACGGAACCTTCCTGATGATGGATCTGTTTCTGGACGCCAAAGCCGGGCTTTCCCGAAAGGAAGTCGTGGAGAATGTAAAGGTCATCACCTGTGAAGTGGCGGAGGAGTTTGATGAAAATCCCACCCTTCTTCTCAGCAAGGTCAAAAACTACATCTCCGATACCGCGAAGGAAGGCATGCCGCTGCGCACCGAAACACTGGTTTCCGAACTGTTTGACGAACAGCCGGAGATGAAGGAAGTATTCCTGAAGAAGGCCGCTGAAAAAACACTTCCGCCGGAAGTGGACCTGCCGCGTGCTGCAGTTGCGGCATCCATGAAGAAACAGAAGATCAAAACCGATACCGGAATTGAGATCACCTTCCCAGCCGAATACTTCCGGAGTCAGGAATTCATCGAATTCGTCAATCACAGTGACGGAACGATCACAATCGAAATCAAGCAGATCAACAAGATCACCAACAAGATGTAGACAGAGGCGACGCCTCTGTTTTTCGTATCGGCGCAAACAGGTGCACCAAGCCGGAAGAGCTGGTCTATAATATTTATTTAAGGGGGATTTCTATTCATGGCGAACGATACCCGTTTCATAACCACCGTATGGCGGGTTATGGATGAACTGAAACGAACGGACCAGCTGGAGGAA
>JAFOLE010000322.1 GCA_017419465.1 Solobacterium sp.
CATCGGTGTGGACCTTGATGTATCCAAGATCGAAGCGGCACTTCCGGAACTGATCGGTCTGCTCGCAGGAACCGCAGAAGGATCCGACAAAGCCGCAAAAGGTATCATGACAACTGATACCAAAAAGAAAGAACTTGCGGTGGAATTTGAACTCGACGGAAAGACCGTCCGGCTGGGCGGCATCTCCAAGGGATCGGGAATGATCCATCCGAACATGGGAACGATGCTCTGCTATCTCACAACGGACTGCGCGATTTCCAAACCGATGCTGAAACAGGCATTGAAATATGTCTGTGACCGGACATTCAACCGGATCAGCGTCGATGGTGATACCTCGACGAATGACTCTCTGATCATCCTGGCTAACGGATGTGCCGGCAATACACCGATCGAATCCGAAGGAACGGCATTCAGTCTGTTCTGCGATGCACTGCTGATGCTGTGCACAGAGATGGCACGGCGGATGGCGGCAGACGGCGAAGGCGCATCGCATCTGATTACCTGCAATGTATCGGAATGCGAAAGTGAAGCCAAAGCGGAGACACTTGCCAAATCGGTTATCTGTTCGCCGCTGACCAAAGCTGCAGTCTTCGGCTGTGACGCAAACTGGGGCCGTGTGCTCTGTGCGCTCGGTTATTCCGGAGAGTCCTTCGATGTGGACAGCGTCGATATTCAGTTTGCCTCAGCGGCAGGCACGGTCGATGTCTGTAAAGACGGCAAAGGCCTGAACTTTGACGAAGAACTTGCGGAAGCGGTTCTGAAGGAACCGGAAGTCATTATCAACGTAACCATGCATGAAGGAACAGAACACGCCACCTGCTGGGGATGTGATCTGACCTATGACTATGTAAAGATCAACGGAGATTACAGAACATGAACGCAGCCATGATCAATAACAGCACACGGGCAGAGATCCTTGTACAGGCACTGCCGTATCTGAAGCGTTACTACGGAAAGACCATTGTCGTGAAGTACGGCGGAAATGCGATGATCAGCGATGACCTGAAAGAGCAGGTCATGGAAGATATCGTTCTGCTTTCCATGGTCGGAATCAAAGTCGTGCTCGTGCACGGCGGCGGACCGGAGATGTCGGATCTGATGAAGCGTCTCGGCAAACAGCCGGAATTCGTGGACGGACTTCGCGTCACCGATCAGGAAACGATCGATATCGCAGAAATGGTGCTCGCTGGCAAGATCAACAAGAGTCTTGTCAGTCTCCTTCAGATGAAGGGCGGAAAGGCTATCGGACTTTCCGGTATCGACGGGCGCATGATCCAGGCGGATTTCAAGGATGAGCGCCTCGGCTATGTTGGCAATGTGACGAAGATCAATGCCGAACCGATCTTTACGGTATTGAATCAGGGATATATTCCGGTCATCTCCACGATCGGCTGCGACAAGCGCGGAAATACCTTCAACATCAACGGTGATACGGCTGCCGGAAAGATCGCGCCTGCGGTCAATGCCGTTCGTCTCATCATGATGACGGATATCGAAGGCATCCGGAAAGACCGGGATGATCCTTCCACACTGATTCCGGAACTGACGGCTTCGGAAGCGGAAGAAATGATTAAAAGCGGCGAGATCTCCGGCGGAATGATTCCGAAGGTCCGCTGCTGTATCGATGCCCTTAACGACGGCGTCAAGGCAACGGTCATTATCGATGGACGGGTGCCGCACGCCACACTGATGGAAATTCTGACGGACGAAGGCGCCGGCACAATGTTCAGAAAGGACTGAATCATGAAAGACATTAAAACACTGGATCAGACTTATGTCGCATCGACCTACGGAAGATTCCCGGTTGTCATTACAGGCGGGAAGGGATGTATCGCAGTCGATGATCAGGGAAACGAATATATCGATATGGGTTCCGGAATCGGAGTCAATCTGTTCGGATACAGTGATCCGATCTGGAAAGAGGCGGTCATCGCACAGCTTGATGCGGTTCAGCATACCTCGAATCTGTATTACACTGGCCCATGCGCACAGCTTGCGGAACTGCTCTGTGAGCGGACCGGTCTGAAGAAGGTGTTTTTCTGCAATTCCGGCGCGGAGGCCAATGAATGTGCAATCAAGGCTGCACGCCGTTATGCCCAGCTGAACAAGGGGGATGACTTCTATACGATCATCACTCTGAACAACAGCTTTCACGGCCGCACTCTTACAACGCTTGCGGCGACCGGGCAGGAAAAGTTCCACAAACTGTTTCAGCCGCTGACACCGGGATTTGTGTCCGTGCCGGCAAATGACTGTGAGGCATTAAGTGACGCAGTAAAGAATAATAAAACTGCCGCAATCATGCTGGAGTGCATACAGGGAGAAGGCGGTGTCAATCCGCTTGATCAGGCATTTATCGATACGGCCGTTCAGCTGGCGAAGGAATACGATCTGCTCATCATTGATGATGAAGTGCAGACCGGAAACGGCAGAACCGGAACACTGTATGCATACATGCAGTACGGATTCCTGCCGGATATTGTCACAACTGCAAAGGGACTCGGCGGCGGTCTTCCGATCGGCGCAACGATGCTGGGAGAGAAGGTGAAGGAGATCTTCAAACCCGGTGACAACGGATCCACCTTCGGCGGCAATCCGGCAGTCTGTGCCGGTGCCATCTCCAATCTGAAGCGAATCGATGACGCGCTGCTTGCGGAGGTAAAAAGAAAATCGGATCTGATTTTCAGCACTCTGAACGGAAAGACCAACGTAAAATCGGTTGCCGGCATGGGACTGATGATCGGAATTGAGCCGGAACAGGGAACCGCCGGAGACATCGCAAAGACCTGTCTTGAAAACGGTGTTCTGGTACTGACCGCCGGCGGAAACAAAGTGCGGCTTCTGCCGCCCCTTAACATCAGTGATGCGGAACTGAACCGTGCACTCGATGTGATTGCGAATGCATTTGCGAACGGAAAGGAATGAGTTTTATGAATCTGAAGGGAAGAGACTTTCTGACACTGCTTGATTTCACACCGGAAGAGATCACGTATCTGCTTGATCTTGCGGCGGATCTGAAACAGAAAAAGAAGAATCATGAACCGCATCGTCTCTGCGAAGGAAAGAATGTTGCGCTGATTTTCGAAAAGACCAGCACCCGCACCAGATGCGCCTTTGAAGTTGCCGCAAGTGATCTTGGCATGGGCAGCACGTATCTCGGCCCGACCGGATCGCAGATCGGCGTCAAGGAATCGATTCCCGATACCGCACGCGTTCTTTCGCAGATGTATGACGCAATCGAATACCGCGGCTTCGGACAGGAAATCGTCGAAGAACTTGCGAAGTATTCGGATGTGCCGGTATATAACGGACTGACGAATGAATTTCATCCGACCCAGATCCTTGCGGATATGCTTACGATCCGGGAACACTTCGGAACACTGAAGGGCATTCACATGGTGTATATGGGCGATGCCCGCTATAACATGGGACGTTCCCTGATGATCGGATGCGCCAAACTCGGCCTGCATTTTACAGCCTGTGCACCGGAAGGCTACTTCCCGGACGCAGCGCTGACTGATACCTGTCAGAAGATTGCGGAGACAACCGGTGCTCTGATCGATTTTTCCAATGATCCTGCATCTGCCGTAAGCGATGCGGATGTGATCTATACCGATATCTGGGTCTCCATGGGAGAACCGGAAGAAGTTTGGACAGAGCGCATCAACCTGATGAAGCCGTTCCAGGTAAACAGCGCATTGATGGCGCACGCAAAAGAGTCCTGCATTTTCATGCACTGCCTGCCTTCCTATCACGATCACCGAACAGAGATCGGAAAGAAGGTCGGAGAGACTTACGGCATGGAAGCGCTGGAAGTTACCGATGATGTATTTGAAGGCCCGCAGTCGGTCGTCTTTGAGGAAGCGGGAAACCGCATGCATACGATCAAGGCGGTGATGGCGGCGACGTTATGACCCGGACCAGGGCATATCTGGTGCTGTCTTCCGGAGACGTCTTTGAAGGCTGGGCATTCGGTGCCGAAGCGGAACATGTCGGAGAACTGGTATTCACCACCAACATGTGCGGCTATATCGAAACACTGACCGATCCGAGCTATGCCGGACAGATCGTCATTCAGACCTTTCCGCTGATCGGAAACTATGGAATCATCCGGGAAGACTTTGAAGGTGCCTGTCTGCTCAACGGCTATGTGGTGCGGGAGTACAGTGATACACCGTCCAATTTCCGCTGTGAGATGACACTCGATGCATTTCTGAAAGAACAGGGGATCCCCGGTATTTTCGGCGTGGATACCCGTGCTCTGACACGCATCATCCGGGAAAGCGGTGTGATGAATGCGATGATCTGCAGGGAAGTGCCGGAAGACCTGAAGGTAATTCAGAGTTATCAGGTTCAGGGCGTCGTCGCAGAGGCGAGCTGTAACAATAATGAATCATATCCGATCGCTGATGCGAAGTACCATGTTGTCCTGATGGACTTCGGAGCCAAGCGGAACATTATCCGCGAACTGAACCGGCATGGATGCAGTGTGACGGTTGTGCCGTATGATACCTCCGCAGAAGAGATCCTTGCGCTGAAGCCGGACGGCATCATGCTTTCAAACGGCCCCGGTGATCCGGCGGAAAATACCCAGGTGATTGAACAGATCCGGAACCTGTTCGGGAAGGTGCCGATGTTCGGCATCTGTCTTGGACATCAGCTGGCGGCGCTGGCAGCCGGAGGAACGACATACAAAATGAAGTACGGTCACCGCGGTGCCAATCAGCCCGTGACAGACAAGGTGACCGGCCGTTCCTTTATTACGACGCAGAATCATGGATATGCGGTGGATCTGGAGTCCCTGAACGGGATTGCGGAAGTCCGTATGGTCAATACCAACGACGGGACCTGTGAAGGACTGGATTATCCGGACCGGAAGTGCTTTACCGTACAGTTCCATCCGGAAGCCTGTGCGGGTCCGAAGGATACGGAATTCCTGTTTGAACGTTTTATCCGCATGATGGAGGACAGTAAACATGCCCAGAGATAATTCCATCAAAAAGATACTTGTGATCGGTTCGGGACCGATCATTATCGGCCAGGCCGCAGAGTTTGATTATGCCGGCGCGCAGGCGTGCGGTGTTTTGAAAGCGGAAGGAATCAATGTCGTGCTTGCCAATTCCAACCCGGCAACGATCATGACCGACAAACATCTTGCGGATGAGATTTACCTTGAACCGCTCAATGCGGAAACCCTGAAGCGGATCATTGTGAAGGAACAGCCGGACAGTCTGCTGGCAGGACTTGGCGGACAGACCGGTCTTACACTGGCGATGCAGCTGTGCGAAGACAACTGGCTTGCGGAACACGGTGTCCGTCTGCTTGGGTCCGATATTGAAGCCATTAAACGTGCGGAAGACCGTGATCTCTTCCGGCGTGCCATGCAGAAGATTAACCAGCCGGTCGTTGCCTCGGAAATCGCAACCACCGAAGAAGAAGCGCTTGCCAGTGCGGAACGGATCGGCTATCCGGTCATTGTCCGACCGGCATTCACGCTCGGCGGAAGCGGCGGGGGAATCGCGAATGATCCGAAGGAACTGCAGGAGATTGCTCATTCCGGTCTTGAACAGTCTCCGATTACGCAGGTACTGATTGAACGTTCCATTGCCGGATGGAAGGAAATTGAATTTGAGACAATGCGGGATGCGATCGGCAATGTGATCGCGGTCTGCTCGATGGAAAATGTCGACCCGGTGGGTGTGCATACGGGTGACAGTATTGTTGTTTCGCCGTGTCTGACGCTTGCGGACAAAGAATTTCAGATGCTGCGGAAGGCATCGCTTGATATCATCACGGAACTGAATATCGTCGGCGGCTGCAACGTCCAGCTGGCGCTCAATCCGGAAAGTTTTGAATATGCGGTTATTGAAGTCAATCCGCGTGTTTCCCGTTCCAGTGCACTTGCCTCCAAGGCGACCGGCTATCCGATTGCCAAGGTCACCACAAAGATTGCGCTTGGCTATACCCTGGATGAGATCCGCAACGAGGTCACCGGACAGACGTGTTCCTGTTTTGAACCCGCCCTGGACTATGTTGTGGTGAAGTATCCGAAATGGCCGTTTGACAAGTTCGCCGGTTCGAGCCGGAAGCTTGGAACACAGATGAAGGCTACCGGAGAAGTCATGGCGATTGCCTCATCCTTTGAGGCTGCCCTGATGAAGGCAATCCGCGGAGCGGAGATCGGACTGGATACGCTCAATGCGCCATCGGAAGATAACCGTACGATAAAGGAGCGGCTGTTCGATCAGGATGATCATCGGCTCTTTACGATCTTTGAAGCGCTGAAACAGGAAATCTCGGCAGAGACCATTCATGAGATCACAAAGATTGATGAATGGTTTCTGTACCGCATCAAAGCCCTGGCAGACTATGAACAGGCATTGCAGAGCGGATACAGTGATGATCTGTACCGGGAAGGAAAACGCCTCGGTTATACCGATGAGGCGATCTGCCGGATTGCCGGCGTACGCAGTGTTCCTTCACTGCCGCTGACCTATAAGATGGTTGATACCTGTGCTGCGGAGTTTGCGGCAGAGACACCGTATTTCTACTCCTCCAGCGATGCATCATGTGAATCGCGGACCCTGAAGCGCAGTGGCAGGGATGTCATCATGGTGCTTGGATCCGGACCGATCCGGATCGGACAGGGAATTGAGTTTGACTATTCCTCGGTTCACTGTGTCTGGACGCTGCGGGAACTTGGGTATGATGTCGTCATTGTGAACAATAATCCGGAAACGGTTTCGACGGATTTTGATACGGCAGACCGGCTGTATTTTGAACCGCTCTGTCCGGAAGATGTTCTGAATATCATCAATGTGGAACATCCGATCGGTGTTGTGGTCGCCTTCGGCGGGCAGACTGCCATCAAACTGACCGCATTCCTGCATGAACAGGGGATTCCGATTCTCGGAACCTCAGCCGAAAGTATTGATCTTGCGGAAGACCGGGAACGGTTCGACGCACTGCTGGAAACACTGCAGGTGCGCCGGCCGAAGGGAACTGCCGTAAAGACGCTGGAAGAAGCGGTTCAGGCAGCGGAAGAACTCGGTTATCCGGTGCTGCTGCGGCCTTCCTATGTCATCGGCGGACAGAATATGACGATTGCCCACGGGGAAGCGGATACCCGGGAATATATGGGACGCATCCTTGCGCAGGGCATTGAGAACCCGGTGCTGATCGATCAGTATCTTCCGGGAACGGAACTCGAAGTGGATGTCATCTCGGACGGCACGAATGTGCTGATCCCCGGCATCATGGAACATATTGAGCGTGCCGGCGTGCATTCCGGCGACTCGATTGCCGTCTATCCGCCGTACAACCTGAATGACAAGGATCTGCGGCGCGTGATCGAAGTCTCTGAAAAGCTGACCCTGGCAATGAATACACGGGGTCTTGTGAATATTCAGTATCTGATCTTCGGCGGGGAACTGTACGTCATTGAAGTGAATCCGCGGGCCAGCCGGACGGTGCCTTATATTTCGAAGGTGACCGGTGTCCCGATGGTGGATCTTGCGTCCAATGTCATGCTGGGAAAGGATCTTGTATCCCTTGGCTATGGAACCGGTCTGCATCCGATTCCGCCGTACAGCTGTGTCAAGGTGCCGGTCTTCTCCTTTGAAAAACTGAGTGATGCCAATTCGATCCTCGGACCGGAGATGAAGAGCACCGGAGAAGTGCTCGGCATCGGAAGAACCCTGCCGGAGGCGCTGTTCAAAGGTCTGACCGCGGCGGGATTCCGCGTACCGGATCTGCGCAGCCACGAACATAACGGGGTGCTGATCAGTGTGGATACCCATGATTATCAGGAAATCCTGGATGTGGCACGAAAGCTCCATGATCTTGGAATGAAGCTGTATGCGACAACCGGTACGGCAGATACCATCCGGACGATGGGAATCGCAGTTACCTCTGTCGCAAATGCGACGGAAAATGATGAGATCATTCATCTGATGGAAGACGGAAAGCTCAGCTACATCATTTACACCGGTGCGGTAAAGGATGAGACGATGGGGGACTATACGGTCCTGCATCAGAAGGCGATGCTGCTGAATATTCCGTGTCTGACGAGTGTCGATACCGCAGATGCGCTCTGTGATATGATCGCAAGTCATTACAGCGTGTATAATACGGAGCTCGTGGATATCAATGCAATGCGGACTGCGGCAGAGGATGTTCCCTTTACGAAGATGCATGACTGCGGCAATGACTACATCTTCATTGAAAACTTCGACGGCCGCATCACCAGTCCGGAATCTCTCTGTGTGACGCTGTGTGAACATCACTACGGCATTGGCGCGGACGGCATCGTGCTGATTGAACATTCCGATACGGCAGACGCAAAAATGCGCAGTTTCAACAAGGACGGAACGGAAGGCCGCATGGCCGGAAACAACCTCCGCTGCGTTGCCAAATATCTGTATGATAAGAAAATCGCAGTCAAAGATGTTCTGAACATTGAGACGGCAGAAGGAATCAAGACCGTCCACGTGTATACCAATAACGGAAGAGTCGGTACGGTATCCGTTGAAATGGGAGAGATCCATTGGGATACAGAACAGATTCCGGCGGAAGCTCCCGTGAATCCCATTGTGGATATGCCGTATGAACTGGATGGGGAAACGTATCGGATCACCTGTCTTTCTGTTGGAAATCCGCACTGCGTGATCTTCCGAAAGGAACTGGATGCGCTGGATCTAGAAACGATCGGGCCGAAACTGGAATATGCGCCAATCTTCCCGGACCGGGCGAACATCGAGTTTGTGCGTGTTGTGGATGCATGTACGCTGCGCGTACGGGTGTGGGAACGCTCCAATGGCGCAACGCTTGCCTGCGGCACGGGTGCCTGTGCTGCTGCGGCTGCGGCAGTACGTCTCGGCTATTGCCGGGAAGGGGCGGATATTACCGTCAAACTGCCGGGCGGAGACATGTATGTGCGGATCGACGGAGATACCGTCACGCTGACCGGCGGCGCAAGCATTGTCTTTGAAGGAACGTTCCGCTATTGAGCTATAAGAAAAAGTTCGAATCCTTTTACCTTAGGGTAAAAAGAATCGAACTTTTTTGTGCTTGATCAGTCTCTGCGGAACAGATCTCTTGTATAGACTTTTTCCTTTACATCATCCAGTACGGAATCGTACCGGTTGGCAATGATGCAGTTGCTCTGTTTCTTGAACTTCTTCAGATTGTTTACTACCTTACTGCCGAAGAAGGTGGAACCGTCCTGCAGGGTCGGCTCATAGATGATGACCGTGGCGCCTTTTGCCTTGATCCGCTTCATGATTCCCTGAATGGAGGACTGGCGGAAGTTGTCGCTGTTGGACTTCATGGTCAGACGGTATACACCGATCGTGGTGCTGTTTGCGGTGAGTTCGAAATCGGAATCGTAGGAGGAGCCAAGGCTGTACGCGCCGGCGATTTCGAGCACCCGTCCGGCAATGTAGTCCTTGCGGGTGGAGTTGCTGTTGACGATGGCCTCGATCAGGTTTTCCGGCACATCCTGATAGTTGGCAAGCAGCTGCTTGGTGTCTTTCGGGAGGCAGTAGCCGCCGTAACCGAAACTCGGGTTGTTGTAATGCGTTCCGATGCGCGGATCGAGACAGACGCCGTCAATGATATCCTTCGTGCTGAGGTGCTTGGATTCCGCGTAAGTATCGAGTTCATTGAAGAAGGATACCCGCAGGGCAAGATAGGTATTCGCAAACAGTTTTACTGCCTCTGCTTCGGTAAGCCCCATGATCAGTGTTTTTACATCCGGTTTCAGTGCCGCATCCTTTAACAGTGCCGCAAAGGTCTCCGCGGCTGTTCTGCTGGCGGGGTCTGCCGTGTCGCAGCCGACGATGATGCGGGAAGGATAGAGATTGTCATACAGCGCTTTGGATTCCCGCAGGAATTCCGGGCTGAAGAGGATCCGGGAAGTGTGATATTTTTTACGCAGCGATTCGGTATAACCGACGGGAATCGTTGATTTGATGATCATGACCGGCATGTCTTCCGGCGCCTTGTCGTTGTTGACCTCAAGCACCAGTTCAATCACGCTTTCTACGGCAGAGGTATCAAAGTAGTTCTTCTTCGGATCGTAGTTTGTCGGAGTCGCAATGATAATGTAATCCGCATTGCGGTAAGCTTCTCTCCCGTCTGTGACCGCGGTGAGGTCGAGTGTCTTTTCCTGCAGGTACTGCTCAATATACGTGTCCTGGATGGGGGATCTGCGCTGATTGATCAGATCGACTTTTTCCGGAATGATATCGACTGCGGTAACGTGGTTTTTCTGCGACAGCAGCACGGCAAGGGAAAGACCGACATAGCCGGTTCCGGCGACCGCAATATTCCTGGACGGAAGGGCAGTCTTCGGTACTTCTCGTACTTCTTCAAAGACATCACTGATGTCAAAGGAAAGAGCATTGGCAAGTGCTTCGAGCTGTGCGATGGAAGGGGTGTATTCCTTCCGTTCAATGTGGGATAACATTGCCCGGTGGATTCCGGTCGCATCCGCAAGCTCCTGCTGTTTCATATCTTTTTCTTTTCTGGCGGTACGGATCAGATCTGCCAGCCTGTCGCGGGAAAACTGTTTCATGACATCTCCTTTATCGGCTAAAATGTTATGCTTTGTAACATTTTAGACTATTTTTATAACTGTGTATGTATTCAGAGCATAACAGATATCATGTGCTGACGCAATTGAAAATAACATGATTCCAGTAAAAGATGGGGAAACGTATGGATTGATGTTGCGAATCATAACGAAAAGCCGTCCCTTTTTGAATGGACGGCTCAAACTGACTGCTTATTCTGTTTCGGAAAGCTGTTCCTTTGCCAGGTCATTGTAATGGAGGGCGGCTTTGTGCATCTGTTCTGCGATCCCCGGCACATCTTCACTGACGATTTTGCCCGGCACTCCCATGACAATGCTTCCGGGCGGAATGACCATTCCCTTGGTTACGACACAGCCAGCCGCCACGACACTGCCTTCTCCGATCAGCGCATCATCCATGACAGTTGAATGCATGCCGATCAGACAGTTCGGCTCAATATGACAGCCATGCAGAATGGCGCCATGGCCGACTGTCACATCATGATCGACAAAGGTTTCTTCATGGACCGTCACATTGTCCTGAATATTTGTACGCTCACCGATCGTGATCTTTCCGGAATCTCCGCGCAGAACCGCGTTGTACCAGATGCTGGCGCCGGCCTGTATTTCCACGTCTCCGGTAATCACAGCATTTTCAGCGATATAGGATCCTGATTCAATCACTGGTGTTTTATCAAATGCACTTCGGATGATCATCTGCCTGTGCCTCCGTTTCTTTTCTTACAGACTGATTGTACCTTGAAGGGTATTTTTTTAAAAGCATGATAGACTGTAGAACATGAGATTTCATCGCGTACGTGAGGGATTCTATCGGGAACTCTGGGTCCTGGTATTCCCGATTGTCATACAGAACCTGATCACCTCCGCGGTGACCATGGCAGATGTGCTGATGCTGGGAAGGGTATCCCAGACAGCACTTTCCGCTTCGTCGCTTGCCGGACAGGTGATGTTTTTACTGTCCATGCTTTACTTCGGGCTGGCTTCCGCAATCACGATTCTTTCGAGTCAGTACTGGGGCAAGCAGGATCGGGATACCGTATCCGGTATCTTCGGCATCGGCCTTCTGATTTCCATGTCGGTATCGCTGTTTGCGACGGTGATGGCTTTCTTCTTTCCCACAACGGTGATGTCATTCTGGACGAACGTTCCCGAACTGCAGAGAGAAGGGGCGGTGTATCTTCGTTCTGC
>JAFOLE010000323.1 GCA_017419465.1 Solobacterium sp.
CGGAGATCGCAGAGATCGTCGGACGGCGGGAGGGAACCGTCCGTTCGGACCTCTTCCGTGCAAGAGCGAAACTGAAAGAGATACTCAGAGATAGTTATGACTTCGAATAAATACCGGAAATACAACGAATCGATCCGCCTGGGCGAAGAGGCAAAAGAGGATATCCTCAATCAGATCCTCGCCGCGGATATCAAACCGGCAAGGCGCACCGTTCCCGGGTGGCGCTGGGCGGCGGTTTTTGCGTGCGGTCTTGCGTTGTTCGCATTTCTGATCATGCCCCGCGCAAAGGTTCAGAATGCAGAACCGGCAATCGCAGCGGAAGAAAGTACCGCACGGGATGAACCTGCGGCAGAGGCAGAGATGATGGATGCGGCTGTCCCGACAGAGGCTGCACTCAGCGCGGAAACACTTTCCTCTGCGCTTGGCTATCGCATCCCGGATATGAATGGGTATGCGCCGGATATGACCGCAGACTATGAACAGGTTTCAGAGACACAGGCATGCATTACACTGTCCAATGACAGCAAACAGATTCAGATTTTCTCTTCTCCGGTCGCGGAGGCAGAAGTGCAGGCTGCGGGGGCGTATGAAGAAAACGCGGAAACAGCCAACGAAGCAGTTTCCGACCAGGCGGAAGAGATGATTCAGGAATGGGTATTTGAGGCGGACGGCATTGAATACCGGATCGTATTTGACACTCCGGTGAAGCCTTCTGAAGCCGAACAGCTGGAAGCCTATATCCGGGAGGGCGCACAATGAACCGCACAAAAGACCGGATTCCGGCACAGTATGCATCACTGCAGTTCTTCTACTGGATGACCAATCTTTCCATTTACAGCTTCTCTTCGGCGTTCCTTCTGCCGAACGGATTTTCAAGTTCGCAGGTCGGCATTGTCATGACGCTTGGAAGTATCGGCTCATTGATTCTTGAACCGGTGCTGGCGGATATTGCGGACCGTTCCCGCAGGCTGACACCTGCCGGAATCACGTCCCTGCTCGCAGGACTTCTGATTCTGTGTCTTGGCGGGCTGCTGGCAGTGCAGGGAAACGGAACGGCATTGTTTGTATTCTATGTGCTCTGCTATATCCTGCAGACGATCATGCAGCCGCTGATCAATGAAATGAATTTTGTCCTTGAACGTGCGGGCCATACGATGAATTACGGCGTTGCACGGGCGATGGGCTCGCTCGGGTATTCGCTGTTCAGCGCGGTTCTCGGTGTTCTGACGGAACGATATGGGATATCGATGATTCCGCTGATGACGATCGTGGTGCTTGCGGTAATGCTCTTTCTGCTGGCAATGCTGAACCGCAGTTCGGCAGCGCCTTCTGAAAATACGCAGGAGGCCTCTGCAGAAGAAGTGCAAAAGCCGGGAAGCCTTGCGCAGTTTGCCCGCTCACACGGACGGCTGCTTCTGCTCACCGCAGGCGGAACGTGTCTGCTGTTCTGTTCCAATGCCTGCGGATCCTATCTGCTTCAGATCGTGAATCATGTCGGCGGCACAACGGAAAACATGGGATTTGCGCTTTCTGTGGCGGCCGCATCTGAGATTCCGGCGATGGTCCTGTTTGAACGGGTGCGTAAACGGGTTTCCACCGGTACGCTGCTGAAGATCGCCGGCATCGGCTATATCGTAAAGCATGTCATCCTTCTGATGGCAAAAAGCTATGCGGCGGTTTTGTTCGCAATGGTGTTTCAGCTGGTCAGTTTCGCCGTATATATTCCGGCGATTGTTGCCTATATGCATGAACATACCTCTGCGGAAGATGCGGTCAAAGGGCAGTCCCTGATGCCGCTTGCATCTTCTGCCGCAGGTCTTCTGAGCAGCTTTTCGGGCGGATTCATGATCGACCGCCTCGGCGTCAGCGCCTTCCTGACCATATGTGTTGCCATGGCGGTCCTCGGGACCCTGATTGTGTTTGCGGCGGTCGGAAAGGAACAGAACGCATGAAAAAGCATATTCTCCGGGCAGAACTTGAAGCCTTGAGGGAAGACGGCAATGCGGCATTTGTCGCAAAGCTGACTCCGAATATGGATCCTTCATCGATTCTCGGTGTGCGTGTTCCGCTGCTGCGGAAACTCGCAAAACAGATCATCCGGGAAGGAAATGCGGACGCGTTTCTGAATGATCTTCCGCATCGCTATCTGGAAGAAAACCAGGTCCATGCGTTTGTGATCAATGAGATCAGGGACTATGACGAATGTATGGAACGGCTGGAAGCGTTTCTTCCGCATGTAGACTGCTGGAATGTAACGGATGCAATCCGGCCGAAGATCATCGCAAAACACACGAAACAGGCAGAACCGGTTCTGCGCAGATGGATGAAGTCCGAAGAACCTTATACCGTACGCACGGCAATCGGCCTGTTCATGGCATATTATCTGGATGATGCGTTTGAACGAAAACAGGCAGAGCGGATCGCAGATCTGCGCTTTGATCACTACTATGTCCGGATGATGGCCGCATGGTATATGGCAACCGCACTTGCAAAGCAGCCGGATGCCATTATGCCGTTACTGGAAACGCAGCGGATGGATGTCTGGACCCACAACAGGACGATCCAGAAGGCAGTGGAGAGCTACCGGATTCCGGAAGCACAGAAGGCATACCTGAAAACGATGCGCAGAAGAGAAGGAAAATAAACATGAATATTACAGTCTATCTTGGATCCAATCCGGGCAATGACCCCAAATATCTGAAGTATGCGGAGGAAATCGGCCGCGGTATCGGAAGCACCGGCAATACCATGGTGTACGGCGGCGCAAATGACGGCCTGATGGGACGCACCGCAGATGCGGTGATTGCCTCCGGCGGAAAGGTCATCGGTGTCATTCCGGAGTTCTTTCTGAA
>JAFOLE010000324.1 GCA_017419465.1 Solobacterium sp.
AAATGTGAATCAGGTCTATAACCGGGTAGCCGATGCCTTTTACGGATATCCGAGCCACCGCCTGAAGATGTTCGGTGTAACCGGCACCAACGGAAAGAGCACGATTTCCTGTGTGATCCGTGACGTGCTGAATCATTTCATCCCTACGGGATATATCGGCACCATTGCGATCGAATACGGAAGCGTAAAACTTCCGCCGCTTCTGACAACGCCGGACATTGATGATCTTCACGGCATCCTGCATGACATGGTTGATTCCGGCATTGAGGCATGTGCGCTGGAAGCTTCGTCCATCGGTATTGAACAGGGACGTGTCGATGCGATTGATTTTGACACGGCGGTATTCACCAACCTGACGCATGATCATCTGGATTATCACGGCACGATGGAAAACTATTTCCAGGCCAAGAAGAAACTCTTTGACAACCTGAAGGCAGATGCGGTCGCCATTACCAATGCGGATGATCCGTATGGCCTCAAGATCGTGGAGGACTGCCCGTGCAAAGTGGTGACCTATGCGATCGATCACGAAGCGGATTATCAGGTAACCCGCTATCAGCTCAAGCGGGACCGCACCATCTTTACCCTCCGCTGCAACAACATGGAATATGAGATTGAGACAAACCTTGTCGCCAAGTTCAACCTTTATAATCTTGTGGCTTCCATTGCGGCACTGAACCAGAACGGCATTTCGATCACACAGATGCTGCCGTATCTGCGGAATGTGACACAGATCGAAGGCCGCGTGCAGCGCATCGATCTCGGGCAGCCGTTCAATGTGATTGTTGACTTTGCCCATACCCCGGACGGTATTGAAAAGCTCTGCCAGTATGCCAGCGCAATTACACCGAAGGGAAACCGGATCATAGCGATTACCGGTTCTGCCGGAAAGCGGGATACCGCAAAGCGGCCGATCTTCGGTAAGATTCTTGACCGCTATGCGGACATGATCATTCTTACGGAAGATGATCCGCGCAATGAGAAGCCGGTTGAGATTGCCGAAGAGATTGCCAAGGGAATAAAAAAGACCCCGTATATCATTATCGAGGATCGTTACAACGCAATTCGCCAGGCGGTGGAAATGTGTTCCGAGAACGACTGTATCGTGATCATGGGAAAGGGCGATGAACGTTTTATCTACCGGGAGTTCGGCCGCGAACCGTATGACGGGGATGATGTGATCGCAAGACAGGTGATCAAACAATTCTATTTCGGAGGAGAAAACTGAGATGGATGCCGCAAAATATATTGATCATACATTGCTGAAACCGGCAGCGCGGAAAGAAGATGTGGAAGCGCTGTGCCGGGAAGCACTGAACTATAACTTCGCAAGTGTCTGCGTCAATCCATGCCGGATCGAAACCGCAGCTGAAATCCTGAAGGGCAGTGATGTGAAAGTGTGCTGTGTCATCGGATTTCCGCTTGGCGCCATGAGTGAGGCCGCAAAGGTATTCGAGGCGGCAGATGCAGTAAAACGAGGTGCGCAGGAAGTCGATATGGTCATCAATATCGGATTCCTCAAAGACGGAAACGATGCGGCAGTGATTCATGAGATCGCAGCGGTCAAGGAAGCAGTCGGCTCCCTGACACTTAAGGTCATCCTTGAGACCTGTCTTCTGAATGAGGATGAAATCGTGCGGGCATGCCACGACTGTATGAAGGCAGGCGCTGATTTCGTAAAAACTTCAACCGGGTTTTCGACCGGAGGAGCTGACGCACATGATGTTGTACTGATGCGCAGAACCGTCGGAGAAACCATGGGCGTCAAGGCTAGCGGCGGCATTCGCACGGCGGAAGATTTCCGCAAAATGGTGGATGCCGGAGCGAACCGGATCGGCACCAGCAGCGGTGCAGCGATTGTCGAATCACTGAAGTGAAAAACTCATTGCAAAATCGATTCGGTTTTGTTACTATCTTAGTGTTGTCAACTCAGAAAGGGGGGATATGAATGCCGAGAGTAGAAGTCAAGGATATGGAAAGTCTGGACGATGCACTGCGTCGCTTTAAGCGTCAGGTCTCCCGCAGCGGAACGCTGGCTGAGGCGCGTAAGAGAGAATACTACGTAAAACCGGGTGTAAAGCGTAAACTCAAGAGCGAAGCTGCACGTAAGGCAAGACGTCGCGGTAAGTAAGTCTTCAATGAGAGAAGTTCCGATCGGGACTTCTTTTTTTGCATGCAGGAACGGATTTCGCTAGAATATAGTTTAGTAAATAAAGGGGGAGTTTCTTTGGAAATCACTAGGACGATCAGATTCGATGACATGACCGGACTTCAGGCGATGAACCTTGCCGGAACGGAAGACCGCAATCTGCGTGTCATTGAAGAATGCTTCGGAAAAACGATTACTTTCCGGGATAATACATTTACCATTCTCGACTGCGGTGAGGATACGTACCAGCAGATCCATGACATTCTGACGGCACTCTATGAAGTGACGAAGAAGAATCAGCTGGTTTCGGAACAGGATGTCATTTACGCATGCCGTCTTGTCACCAAGAACGAACAGATCAGTTTTAACCAGTATGGTCAGGCAGTGATCGGCCGTACGCTGACGGGAAAGGCTGTCGCGCCGAAAACACACGGACAGTATCAGTTTGTCAAAGCCATGGAATACAGTCCGATCGTATTTGCAATCGGTCCTGCCGGAACCGGTAAAACATTCCTTGCGGTCATCAAGGCCGTTTCCGAACTGAAAAAGGGAAATGTAAAGCGGATCGTTCTGACGCGTCCGGCAGTGGAAGCCGGCGAGAACCTCGGCTTTCTCCCGGGTGATATGAAGGAAAAAGTGGATCCGTATCTGACACCGCTGTATGATGCCCTGCATGACATGCTGGGACTGGAGAAGACAGAAGCGCTTCTGGAACGCGGAACGATTGAAATTGCGCCGCTTGCCTATATGCGCGGCCGTACACTGGATGACAGCTTTGTCATTCTCGATGAAGCGCAGAATACGACCGGTGCGCAGATGAAAATGTTCCTGACCCGTCTTGGCTTCCATTCCCGGATGGTCATTACCGGTGATGTGACGCAGCTGGACCTGAAAAAGGGAGAACAGAGCGGTCTCATTGAAGCATCCTCGATCCTTCAGGGTATTGATGAGATTTCCATTATTCAGCTCACCTCGGATGATGTTGTCCGTCATCCGCTGGTACAGAAGATCGTGGAACGCTACAGTCAGTCAAATAAGTAATGCAAACGTAAAAAACAGACATCAGAATCGATCAGACTCAGATCAATCCAGGATGTCTGTTTTTTAACTGCTTCAGAACTGTTCTTCAAGGAAGGCACGGATGTTCGCTTCATTTCCGGTCAGCGCTCCCTGAATCATCTCTGCCGGGCCGCCGCCGCGTCCGCTGAATGCGGTGTTCAGTGCTTTACCGACCGGCCGCAGGTCTGCGGAATGGCTCAGAATGACATACTGATATCCATCCTCCCGCTGGCTGAAGGCAGCACAGGTTCCGATCCCTTTTTCTTCGATGATCTGATTGCAGAAGGAACGAAGGTCACGCGTATCAATGCCTTCCGTAAACAGCACCGCAAGGGGCTGTCCCTCGCGAAGCGCGGCCTTTTCGGCTTCCAGCGCCGTCAGGGCGGCACGATGGCGTTCTCTGCGAAGGACCCCGAGTTCGTGCAGCGTGCGTTCTACGGCAGCGGAGGTTTCCTTTACATTAGCTGAAAGCAGGTGTGAAATCTTCATGTTTTCCGCATAGATATCCCGCACATAGTTTAATGCCCGTTTTCCGCAGACAATATCCACGCGGGTGCCGTTCTTCCGGTTCTGACAGGACAGTACCTTGATGAGCCCGATTTCACCGGCACGGGTTACATGTGTTCCGCAGCAGGCACATACATCGGCGCCCGGAAAGGTGACGATGCGGACGGTGCCGTGCAGCTCCTTCTTGGAACGGAAGTCCAGGGAGGCCAGTTCTTCTTCGGAGGGATAGGTGATGATCGTCTCGGAGTTGCCCCAGATATGTTCATTTGCGAGCAGTTCGGTTTTCAGAAGATCTTCTTCACTCAGCGGACCGGAGAAATCAAGGGTGACAGTCTCTTCGCCAAGATGGAATCCGATATTTTCATATCCGAACTGTTTGTGGATCAGACCGGAAAAGATATGTTCTCCCGAATGCTGCTGCATCAGATCAAAACGGCGCTCCCAGTCGATGCTGCCGTGTACGGCGCTTCCTTCTGCCAGCGGTTCTCTGGTGTAATGCAGTACGGTTCCGTCTTTTGTATGGGTATCAAATACTTCAACACCGTTCAGTGTTCCGTGATCTCCCGGCTGCCCGCCGCCTTCCGGGTAGAATGCGGTCTGGCTCAGCGCTATCGCGTAACCGTCCTTGATCGGTGTGCAGGACAGTACCTCTGCATCAAAGTCACGGAGGTAGGCGTCCTGATAGTACAGTTCGTTCATCTCATTCATAGTCAATCCACTTCTTTCCTGTACATTATACGGGATTGCGGGGAAGCGGGAATGCTATAATGAGGGCACTATGGAAATCACTGTATATAACCGTACCAATCAGGATATGTCATTTATTCTTCCGCTGTATGAAGCGATTGCGGAATCTGCCTCTAAGAAGCTGCGCCTGAAGAAGGCGAATACCGTATCCGTTACCTTTGTCCGTTCCCGCTCGATTCATATCATCAACCGGGATTACCGCGGCATCGACCGTCCGACGGATGTCATCACATTTGCGGCAGGAGATGAACGCAGCGGCTTTGAAACGCCCGAGGAACTGCTTGATCTCGGCGATATCTTCATCAACATCGAGTATGCCGCAAAGCAGGCCAGACAGTACGGTCATTCCTATGAACGGGAGCTGGGCTTTCTCTTTACGCATGGACTGCTGCACTGTCTTGGATATGATCATATGACAGAGGATGATGAAAAACGGATGTTCTCCATGCAGGACCGCATTCTTGATCCGATCATCCGGAGAGATCAATGATCCGGAAAAAGTTCGGACCTGCATTTCGCGGCCTGATCCAGGGAATGGGGCACCGCAGTATCCGTGTTCAGTGGATCCTTGCGCTTCTCGCGGTGATTGCCGGATGCATTCTCCGGCTTACTTCGGGAGAATGGATCGCAGTGATCCTGTGCATCGGACTTGTCGTGATGTCGGAATACCTGAATACCGCAGTCGAATTTCTGTGCAATTATCTGACAGAAGAGAACGATGAGCGGATCGGAAGGATCAAGGACATTTCTGCGGGCGGTGTACTTGCGGCATCGCTTGCGGCACTTCTGACCGCCGCTGTAATTCTCGCAAGACATTTATAAGACAATCTTTGCGGCATCTGCCGCTGTATTGTTTCAACAGAAATGAAGCCAGGGGTACGTCAGCGGAAGAACTGAATTCGATGACGTTTGGACCGGAGGACTCGAACTATGCGATTTGGATTTGTGGCACTGGCCGGACGGCCGAATGCCGGAAAAAGCACACTGATCAATGCACTGGTAAATGAAAAGATTGCGATCGTTTCACCGAAACCGCAGACCACACGGAGTGAGATCCGCGGCATCGTGAACACGGAAGATGCGCAGATCGTTTTTACAGATACACCGGGTATTCATAAGGCGAATACACGCCTGGAGACGCGTATGAACAAAGAGGCATCCAATGTCATTCAGGGCGTGGATGTCATTTATCTGATCGTTGACGGAACAAAACCGTACGGCTCCGGAGATGAGTTTGTGCTGAATATGGTGGCGCAGGCCGGTGTTCCGGTATTCCTGATTTTCAATAAGATCGATCAGCTGCCGAAGGAGAAGGTTCTGAAACATCTGACCTCCTGGCAGAACCGTTTTACATTTGCGGAGTTTTTCCCGCTGTCTGCCCTGAAAGGAAAAGACTTTGAGGACCTGCTTGAAACGACCATCCGTTATCTTCCGGAAGGAGACGCAATGTATCCGCGGGAAGTCGTCAGCGACAATCCGGAGAACTTCCGCATTGCGGAAATCATCCGGGAGAAGATCCTGTATCTTACCGAAGAAGAGGTGCCGCATGCGGCGGCAGTCGTCATTGAACGAAAGGAATATGTGAAGGACGGCTGTGAGATCCAGGCGATGATTCTTGTGGAACGGCAGGGACAGAAGGGCATTCTGATCGGAAAACAAGGCAGCATGTTAAAGAAGATCGGAACTGCCGCAAGAAAGGATATCGAGCAGTTCCTGGACTGCCATGTCCGTCTGTCACTGTTTGTCAGAGTTGAAAAGGACTGGCGTGATATCGACAACCGGATCACCCAGTACGGTTACGGTCATACGGATGAATGAGAAGGCAGTCGGCCTGATCCTGAAGGAACAGGACTATAAGGAAAATGCGGTAATTCTCACCGTGCTGTTTGAGGAATACGGGAAACTCTCGCTCGTAGCGCAGGGTGCCCGGAAAATGTCTTCCAAAAACCGCGGAAATATTCTCCCTTATACCAAGGGGGAGTTTTCATTTGACTACCGGGAAGGAAAAACAATGTTCCGGATGAAGACGGCCCATACCCTGGAACTCTATCGCTTCCTCCATGAAGATCTGAATGCCTCCCTTGCATGTGCGGTGCTTGCGGAAGTGATCAATGCCTTTCTGATGGAAGGGGCGGAACCATCCTTTTCGGATCATTGCTTTAAACTCTTTGAGGAGGCATGCACCGCCTGGAATACAAAACATCCTGCGGATATCGTGCTTGCGGTTTCCCTGGTGGATGTCCTGAAAACCCAGGGAATTGCGCCGGATGTAGATGAGTGTGTACTCTGCGGGGACACCAGTGTTTCTGCAATTTCCGTAAATGACGGCGGTTTTCTGTGTGCTTCCTGTGCAATGAAGCGGAATGTGCGGTTCAGCGAACCGATGCGTCTGCGGGCATTCCGTCTGATCAACAAGGCCAAGCTGGAACATCTTCCCGTCCTGGAAGAGGCTATGGGAAGTGCGCTGAAGGAGTGCGATCTGCTTGCGGAATTCATCCGGACACATGCCGGACTGCCGTTACGGTCCTATACGCTGTTTCAGCGGATGTTTCAGGAAACCGGGCCGGAACTGCCGGCTTCTTCCGGCGTCACGAAGGGCGCGTGATTGCACAGATTACGCATTGAATGGGGTTATAAAAAGTGCTATACTGCCAATGCTGTTATTGTAAGATAGGGGGCAGTTTCTTTTTTATGGAAAAAACATTCGATAAGATTGTTGCACACGCAAAGAATGCCGGATTCGTTTTTCAGGGTTCGGAGATTTACGGCGGATTAAGCAACACATGGGACTTCGGCCCGTACGGAGTCCTTTTAAAAGACCATATCAAACGCGCATGGCAGAAGAAATTCATCCAGGAAGATCCGAACAATGTTGAGATTCAGGCCGCGATTCTCATGAATCCGAAAGTCTGGGAAGCATCCGGACACCTGAAGGGATTCTCCGACCCGCTGATGGACTGCCGCCAGTGCAAGACCCGGCACCGTGCCGATCAGCTGATCGAACGTGCGACGGAAGGAAAAGTGACCTGTGAAGGCTGGACCAACGAACAGATGGAACAGTACATCAAGGACAACAACATTGCCTGCCCGGACTGCGGCAGCCATGACTTCACACCGATCCGTCAGTTCAACCTGATGTTCAAGACATTCCAGGGAACAACCGAAGACGGAAAGGCTACGATCTACCTTCGTCCGGAGACTGCACAGGGTATGTTCGTCGACTTCAAGAACGTACAGCGTGCATACCGCAAGAAGCTGCCGTTCGGTATCGGTCAGATCGGAAAGAGCTTCCGGAACGAGATCACTCCGGGTAACTTTATTTTCCGTACCCGTGAATTTGAACAGATGGAAATGGAATTCTTCTGCAAGCCCGGTACCGATGATGACTGGTTCCCGTACTGGCGGAAGTTCTGCATGGACTGGATTCTTTCCCTCGGCGGAAATCCGGAAAACCTGCGCTTCCGCGATCATACTCCGGAAGAACTGAGCTTCTACTCCAAGGGCACTACCGATATTGAGTACAAGTTCCCGTGGGGCTGGGGTGAACTCTGGGGTATCGCAGACCGTACCGATTACGACCTGACCCAGCATCAGAACACCTCCGGCAAGGATATGAGTTATCTAGATCCTGTAACAAACGAGAAGTACATCCCGTATGTTGTTGAACCGGCAGTCGGTGTCGAACGTCTGTTCTTCATGTTCTTTACCGATGCGTATGATGAGGAAACACTCACCAAGGAAGACGGCACGACCGATACCCGTATCGTTATGCATTTCTCTCCGGTTCTCGCACCGGTCAAGGCTGCAGTGCTTCCGCTGGTCAAGAAGCGTCATGCGGAAAAGGCTCTCGAGCTCCGTAAAGAGCTGAGTTATGATTTCTCAACGGAATACGATGAGAGCGGATCCATCGGCAAGCGTTACCGCCGCCAGGATGAGATCGGTACACCGTACTGCATTACCGTTGATGATCAGACTCTGGAAGACGGCACGGTTACGATTCGTTTCCGTGATTCCATGAAGCAGGAACGTCTTTCCATTGAAGACGTCAGATCTCTGATTCTGAAAGAAATTCGCTTCTGATAAATTTGACATGGCAAGGATCCCTGAAGAAGAAATCGCCGAAATACGCCGCAAGGCGGATATAGCAGATATCATCGGAAGATATATTCCGGTTCAGAAACAGGGCAGGGAGTTCAAAGCTGTCTGCCCGTTTCATGATGACCATGATCCTTCGCTTCATATCAATACGGAACATCAGTTCTACAAATGCTTTGTATGCAATGCCGGCGGAAATGTGTTCACCTTCGTGCAGAACTATGAACATGTCTCCTTTCCGGAGGCAGTCGGCAAGGTTGCGGAACTGATCGGGCATCCGCTGTCGGTAAACACGTCTGCGGCACCGCAGAAAGTGGATCCGGAAAAAGCCCGGTATTACAAGGTGCTGGAAGAAGCCATCAGCTTCACCTGTTATGAGATCAACTCGGAAGAGGCTTCTGCCGCCAAAAAGTATCTCAATGACCGCGGTCTTGATGAGAATGTGCGGAATACCTTCTCCATCGGATACAATCCCGGCGGGGACCGGCTCAGTACCTTCTTGCGTGCCAAGGGATATTCCGATGCGGACATGGTTGCGGTGAATGTCGCAAGAACCGGCACCCAGGGAGTCGGGGATGTCTATTCGAACCGGATCACGTTTCCGATTCACGATGCTCACGGGCATCCGATCGGATTCAGTGCCCGGACCATGGACCCGAACAATCCCTCCAAGTACGTCAACACGACCGATACGGTTCTCTTTCATAAGAGCGATATCGTATACAACGCGCATCGGGCAAGGATGGCCGCGCGCCGTGAAGGAAAGATTTATGTCTGTGAAGGCGTTACCGATGTAATTGCCTTTGCACGGGCGGGAATCGAGAATGCGGTATGCACCCTCGGCACTGCCTGCACGAAATCACAGATCCGTCTGTTGAAAAGTCTCGCTCCGCGGATCGTGTTCTGTTATGACGGCGACAACGCCGGTCAGAACGCGACCATGAAGGCGGGACGGCTTGCGCGCAGTGAAGGCTGCGATGTGAGTGTTGTCGACAACCGGACTGGACTTGATCCGGATGAACTGCTGAAACAGAACGGTCCGGAGGGACTGAAACAGGCGGTCCGTACGGAACTCATGTGGATCGAATTTGTTCTGAAATATCTGAAGGAACGGACGAATCTGGACAACTACCAGGAACGCAAAAAATTTGCCTCTCAGGTAAAAGAAGAGATCGATACCCTTGACGATGAGATGGACAGACGCTATTTTACGGAAGAACTGTCCAAACTTACAGGCTTCCAGCTGGACTATGAACCCAGACAGGCGCAGAAGCCGATGACAAAGCCTGCCGGCACCGCAAAGGTTGAAGACGGGCTTGTCAGTGCGGAGGAACAGATCCTTGCGACAATGCTCGGACATAAGGAAGCTGCGCAGCATTTCAGCGATAAGCTTGGCTTCCTGCAGGATAAGGTACGGGATGCGGTTGCGATTCTGATGATCGATGCGTACCGCGTGGAAGATGTTCTGGATCCGGCGGCGCTGATTGACAAGGCGGAAACCCAGGAGGAACGGAATCTCATCACCCGGCTGATCGGACATTGGGCCGCAGTCACTCCCTATGATGAAAGCGCCATGGACGGCGCCATCCGCAAGGTGAATATCAGTCTGAAACGTGCGCAGGCAGACCGCTACCGCGAACAGCTTGCCTCGGATATGAATAAGGAAAGTACGAAGGTGCTTCTGGAGGAATACCGGGAGTGCCTGAATGATCTACGGAGGTATATAGATGAAGAAAACTGAAAAAGAAACCGGTACCGTGACAAAGACCGCAAGAAAAGAACCTGCGGTGTTTACCGGAAATGCCCGTTCCTATCGGGAGGCAGTCCGGAAAACTGCGGCGCAGAGAAAGGAACTGCTTACGGTCATGAAACAGATCCTCCGCGATGATGCTTATCTGAATGAGAAACTTGCGGAAGCCGCAGATGCACCGGAACCGGTGCTGGAAGAACAGTTTGTTCAGCCGAAGGTGGAACTCGAAGTTCTGAACGAGGACGCCGGACAGGAATATCACGGGGAAGAAAAGAAGCATACGGTGATCGATGTATACAAACATCACGGCAAGCAGAAGGAACTGAAGACACTCGAAGAACTCAAGGAAGACTTCCGCTTTGTATATAAGGAAGACGGCGCAATCTATCAGAAGGATGTCATGGCTGCACTGGAGCGGCTCGATATGTCCGATGATGACATGGAAATGCTCTGGGAGTGGTTCTCTTCTGAAAGCATGACAGTCTCCGAAGATGAAGACATTGCGGAAATGGATGAAGAAGACCTCATCGATGATGCGGATGATGACGCAGATGACGATGATGATAAGGATGAAAGTGCCGCTGAAGCGCTGAAGATCTCCTTTGAACAGTCGTTCGGCGACCGCGGAACTGCAGTCAGTCTCAATGACCCGGTCAAGATGTATCTGAAGGAAATCGGCCGCGTTCCTCTGCTGAAACCGGAAGATGAACCGGAAATCGCAAAGCGTATTGAAGAGGGAGATGAAGAGGCCAAGAATATCCTGATCTCCTCCAACCTCCGTCTGGTCGTCAGTATTGCAAAGAAATATGTTGGCCGCGGCATGCTGTTTCTTGATCTGATCCAGGAAGGAAACATGGGTCTCGTCAAGGCAGTTGAAAAGTTCGATTATACCAAGGGATTCAAATTCTCCACCTACGCAACCTGGTGGATCCGTCAGGCAATCACACGTGCGATTGCCGACCAGGCAAGAACCATCCGTATTCCGGTCCATATGGTTGAGACCATAAACAAGCTTTCCCGGATTCAGCGTCAGCTTGTCCAGGAACTGGGCAGAGATCCGTCGGCAGAAGAAATCAGTGCCCGCATGGACGGCATCTCTCCGGAAAAGGTGCGTGAAATCCAGAAGATTGCGCTGGAACCGGTCAGCCTGGAAACTCCGATCGGTGAGGAAGATGATTCCCATCTCGGTGACTTCATTGAAGACAAAGACGCAATGTCACCGGATGAATATGCAAACAACCAGCTCCTGAAGGACGAGATCAACAGTGTGCTCGCCGGACTGACGGAGCGGGAAGAGAAGGTTCTCCGCCTCCGGTTCGGTCTCTATGACGGCCGCACCCGCACCCTGGAGGAAGTCGGTAAGGAATTCAACGTCACGCGTGAGCGTATCCGTCAGATCGAGGCGAAGGCACTCCGCAAGCTGAAGCATCCGACACGTTCCAAGCGGCTGAAGGACTTCTTCGACAAATGAGTTACAGAATTCGGAAGCTGGCCGAGCTTGTTCACCCCGGGCTGATCCCCGCGGATATCGGAACGGATCACGGTCTGCTTCCGATTCTTCTTGTGGAGAGCGGGAAGGCAGAAAAGGCCTATGCATGTGATGTCGCAGAAGGGCCGCTTTCCCAGGCATCCGCAAATATCCGTTCCCATCAGCTGGAGGACCGCATCATTCCGGTTCTGTCCGATGGATTTCAGGCAGTACCCGATGATATCAGCTGCGCCGTGCTTGCGGGGATGGGAACCTATACGGCGATCCATATTCTGGAAGAAGCACTGCCGCGTGTACAGCGTCTTAGCCAGGTGATCGTTCAGGTGAACGATGATCTGCCGCTGATGCGCAGGTGGCTGGATGAACATGGGTTCACGATCCTGCGGGAACTGACGCTTTGCGATCACGGACATTTCTATACCGCGATCGATACGTGCTGGAAGCCGCATTCCCAATACAGTGAGCGCGATATTCTGTGCGGACCGATGGAGGCAATCCTGGATCCGGAAGGATGGCTTGCGTATGCCTGCCATGAACTGGACCGTCTTGCGTTTGTGATTGAGCGGCGGGGAAGAGACACGGAACTGGAACGGCAGAAGGAACTCTATCAGAGTGCAGTCGATGATATGAAAAAGAGCAGATCCATCTGAAACGGATGAATCTGCTTTTTCTTAATGGTATAAAAAAACCATGACCTGCATGGTTTTCAATTAACCGATTGTATTAACGGCTTTAGCCAGACGCGACTTCTGACGGGCAGCGTAGTTGCCTTTCTTGATGCCGTCGGAAACAGCCTTATCAAGAACGGAATTCGCTTTGTCAAATGCAGCCTTGGCAGCTTCTGCGTCCTTCGCATCAACTGCTTTCAGAACATTCTTGATCGCGGTCTTTACTTCAGTTCTCTCAGCGTTGTTCTTTACCTGAGCCTTTGCATTGGTCAGTGCACGCTTCTTCTGAGATTTGATATTTGCCATGGAAACCTCCTTTGCAGTTCAAACATATGGATTATAGCAAAGGGTATTTTAAAATGCAACGCGTATCAGCTATAATTGTCGCGATACAGGAGGCTGATTATGAATGCATGCAGAGTAGTATTTTTCGGCACAACAGATTTTTCTGCCGCCGTGCTGGATACGCTGGTCACGGAAGGCTATGAAATTGCTGCCGTTGTGACCCAGCCGGACAAACCGGTCGGCCGCAAACATGTCCTGACAGCCCCTGAAGTGAAAACCTATGCGCTTGAACACGGAATTCCCGTGGTTCAGCCGGTGAAGCTTTCGAAAGAACCCGAAGCCGCATTATCCTTTCAGCCGGACCTGATTGTCAGCTGTGCCTACGGACAGCTGATTCCGGTCTCGATCCTTGAAGCGCCGAAATACGGCTGTCTGAATATCCACCCGAGCAGTCTTCCGAAGTACCGCGGCGGCGCACCCATTCAGCGCGCCGTTATGAACGGAGATACCGAGACCGAAGTATGCCTGATGGAAATCGCTGCCGGGATGGACAGCGGAAAGGTGTATGCGCGTATTCCGGCCAGTATCGGTCCGGATGAAACATCCTCCGAACTCTTTGAACAGCTCAAGGAACCTGCGTGTGAACTGATCCGCAGTGCACTTCCGAAGTATCTTGCCGGAGAACTGCCTGGCGAAGAACAGGATGAGGCGGGGGTAGTGCTGGCACCGAATATCAGCCGGGAAGAGGAACAGGTGTCCTTTCAGAACGAACCGATCACCGCACTCTACAACCATCTGCGCGGACTGATTGACGTCCCGCTTGGATACGGCATCATCGATGGCAAACGTGTGAAGTTTGCCCGTATCGGAAAAGAAGAGAAGGCACAGACTGCCGCTCCGGGAACGGTGCTTGGCTTTGAAGATCATGCCATGCGGATCGCGGCAGAGGGCGGTGTGCTTCTGGTATATGAACTCCAGATGGAAGGAAAATCCCGTATGGATGCGGACGCATTCCGGAACGGAGCCGGCCGTCAGCTGGTTGGAAAGGTATTTGACTGATGGACAGAATTGATCAGGATCATATTCGTAATTTCTGCATTATTGCCCATATTGACCATGGAAAGTCCACGCTTGCGGACCGCATCCTGGAACTGACGGAAACCGTCAAGGAACGGGATATGAAAGAGCAGCTGCTGGATGAGATGGATCTTGAACGGGAACGCGGAATCACGATCAAGCTGAATGCGGTTCAGCTGAAATATCATGCGGATAACGGGGAGACCTATCTGTTTAATCTGATTGATACGCCGGGTCATGTCGACTTTACCTATGAGGTATCCCGTTCGCTGGCCGCATGTGAAGGTGCGGTTCTTGTCGTGGATGCCACACAGGGCGTGCAGGCGCAGACACTTGCGAATACCTACCTTGCGCTCGATAACGACCTCGAGATCATTCCGGTCATAAACAAGGTCGACATGAATAACGCGATGCCGGAAGAGGTAAAGAAGGAGATCGAAAACATTATCGGTCTTGACTGCTCGGATGCACCGCTGATTTCTGCGCGCACCGGCATGAATGTACATGAAGTGCTTGAACAGATTGTCGCAAAGATTCCCAGTCCCAAAGGCGATCCAGACAAACCGCTGAAGGCACTTGTATTCGACAGTTTTTATGACAGTTACCGCGGTGTTATCGCTTTGATCCGTATTCAGGACGGCAGTCTTTCCGTTGGGGATAAGATCACATTTATGGCGACCGGCGCCCAGTATCTTGTGACGGAAGCCGGTATCCGCAACCCGAAGGAAGTTCCGATGAAGACCCTGCAGTGCGGTGATGTCGGCTGGTTTGCGGCCTCGATCAAGTCCATTCAGGATGTCCGTGTCGGTGATACCGTCACAATGGCAGACAATCCTGCAGATACGCCGCTGGAAGGTTACCGCCGGATGAATCCGATGGTGTACTGCGGTCTGTATCCGAGTGATGCCGCAAAATATGAAGACCTGCATGAAGCACTCGACAAGCTCAAACTGAATGATGCGAGCCTGCAGTACGAACCGGAAACCTCTCAGGCACTTGGATTCGGATTCCGCTGCGGCTTCCTCGGTCTGCTTCATATGGATGTCATTCAGGAACGGCTGGAGCGGGAGTACGATCTCGATCTGATCTGCACGGCGCCGTCCGTTATTTACCATGTTTATCTGACCGATGGTTCGATGCTTGAAATCGACAACCCGGCAAAGATGCCGGATGCCTCAAAGATCGATCATATTGAAGAACCGTACGTGAAGGCGGAGATCATGACAAACGATGCCTATATCGGTGCGGTCATGGAACTCTGCCAGAACAAGCGCGGCATCTATGTCGGTATGGATGTAATTGATACCGGGCGGAATATTCTGACCTATGAAATTCCGCTGTCCGAAATCATCTATGACTTCTTTGACCGTCTCAAGAGCTGTTCAAAAGGATATGCAAGTCTCGACTATGAACTGATCGGCTACCGGAAGGAAGATCTTGTCCGCATGGATATTCTTCTCAACGGGGAAACCGTCGATGCACTCTCGGTCATTATTCACCGCAGCGAAGCGTACCAGCGCGGCAGCGGCATTACGATCCGCCTCAAGGAACTCATTCCGCGTCAGCAGTTTGAGATTCCGGTTCAGGCTGCGATCGGCGGCAAGGTCATCGCCCGTACGAACATCAAATCCCTCCGCAAGAACGTTCTTGCGAAGTGTTACGGCGGTGATATCTCACGTAAACGAAAGCTTCTGGAAAAGCAGAAGGAAGGAAAAAAGCGCATGAAGGCAGTTGGTTCTGTGGTCATCCCGCAGGAGGCATTCATGTCGGTTCTTTCCATGGATGACAATGACCGCAAATAAGATTCCGGCGCTGTACGTGCATGTGCCGTTCTGCGCATCGATCTGTTCATACTGTGATTTTTCGCGCCAGGTATACCGTGCGGAAACTGCAGATCGCTGGCTTACGGCAATCGAAACGGAACTGAAGGCACGCGCTGATGGAATCCGGCCGGAAACGATCTATATCGGCGGCGGGACACCGAGCTGTCTTCCGCTTCCGCAGCTGGAACGGCTGCTATCGATGCTGGATCCGTATACCGAAACGGTAAAAGAGTACACTGTTGAATGCAATCCGGAACTTCGGAATAAAAGGGTCATAGAATGCCTTGCGTCCCATCAGGTCAACCGTATCAGTATCGGGCTTCAGACCGCGGATTCTTCACTACTTAAGACCTGCGGAAGAAGGCATGATGCGGCGGATGTAAAACGATTGGTTGACCAGTTTTCGGCGTGTGGGATTTCCAACATTTCTCTGGATCTGATGTACGGACTGCCGGATCAGACCATGGAACAGCTCGAACAAAGCATTGCATTTGCGCTGTCCTGTCATCCGAGACATCTTTCCCTGTATTCTCTGACCATTGAACCAAACAGTGTGTTCGGAAAGAAGGGGATTCAGCCCGCTGACCCGGATCTTGAAGCGGATATGTATGAGCGAATCTGTTCGATTCTCAAAGCGCATGGGTATCTTCATTATGAGATCTCCAATTTTGCGCTTCCGGGATATGAATCAAAACACAATACCAGCACGTGGGAGTACCGGGACTTTCTCGGGATCGGCTATGGCGCATGGGGTATGGAAGACCATTACCGGTATACGCATGCGGATACACTGCACGCGTATCTCGATGACCAGCTGTATCGGAATGTGACGGAACTGACCGAAAAGGAACGCATGTTTGAGGCAGTGATGATGGGACTCCGGCTGCGCAGCGGAATCTCATCCAAGCGCTTTTATGATCAGTTCGGCATTCATCTTAATGCATGTTATCCGAACACCATTTCAGCGCTGAAGGCCCGCGGTCTGCTTGCGGAGTCTGATGACCGCCTTTTCTGTACGGAACAGGGATGGCCGGTGCTTAACAATCTGCTTGTGGAATTCATGGAGGAAGCGCAGCTATGATTCGTGCAGTATTCTTTGACATCGACGGAACGCTGACTGATTTTACGACACATGCGATCCCGGACCGGGTATTTGAAGTGCTTGCGGCGCTTCAGAAAAACGGCATCCGTCTGTTTATAGCGACCGGCCGCGCCAAGGACGGACTTTCGGTTCTGAATCACTTTCCGTTTGATGGCTATATCACTTTGAACGGACAGTTCTGTTTCTGTCAGGACGGGGAGTCGATCTATGAGAATACGATCAATCCGGAGGCGATCCGGATCCTGCTCAGAGAGCTGGACGTAAATCCGGTTCCTTGCGGATTTCAGCTGCGGGATGAACGGATCTTCAACTTCCGGAATGAACTGGTGGATGAAATTCATGCCATCACACGGAACGATGATGCGCCGGCCGGGGATATCACCGGCATTGATGAAAAGCCCGTTTATCAGGTGATGATATTCATGGATGAACAGCAGGAGAAACATCTCCTTGCCATACTTCCGGGATGCAGGAGCTCACGATGGTATCCGACCTTCTTCGATCTTTCGCCGGAAGGCGGCACAAAGGTGCTTGGCATGGATCTGTTCTGTGAACGGTTCGGTATCCGACGGGAAGAAACGATGGCATTCGGGGACGGCGGCAATGATCTGGAGATGATCCGGCATGCCGGCATCGGTGTTGCGATGGGCAATGCCAATGAAGCCCTCAAAGCTGCCGCTGACTATGTGACCGCCGCATCCGGAGAAGGCGGGATTGAACAGGCACTCCGGCATTACGGACTGTTATGAATTCTGCATAAGAATCTTGCATTCTGTGCGGCAGTGTGGTAATTTAAGAAGGCTTTCGTACTGGGATGAGCGCATCTCCAGCGTCAGACTCGGTAGGAAAGGACTGAAAGAAAAGGAGAAAAAAACATGCTTGAAAAGGAAACAAAAGAACGTCTGATCAAAGAATTCGGCCGTAAGGAAGGCGATACCGGTTCGGTAGAAGTTCAGGTCGCAATGCTGACAGAACAGATCAACCGCCTCACCGTTCACATGAAGGCCAACAAGAAGGACTACAGCTCCAACCGTGGTCTTCTGAAGATGGTCGGCCGCAGAAAGAACCTGCTTGAGTATCTCAAGAAGAACGATGTCAACCGTTACAGAGATCTCGTCAAGAAGCTCGGTCTCAGAAAGTAATCATCACAAGATCAGCGAACGCTGCCATATGGCGGCGTTTTTTCTTTGTGTTGAGATTATGTGTATCCTGTGTGAAGCTGACGAAATGTCTGTGCGGTACTGGATTAGATTAATTTAACCGTTATTATAATGAGGTTGAAGAAGGAATTCTTCGTATGTTTTTCATACAGCTGCAGCAATGCTCAGTCCGCAATGACTTTAAGAAAAGGAACCAGCAGTGAAGGGTATTTTCAGGATGACACGACGTCTGATACGAAAGACCCCCGGACGGTTTGTATCGCTGCTTGCGATCGTATTGCTCGGGACTGCCTTTTATATTGGCGTTTCGGCGATTTCCAAAGCGATGTCCACATCGGTAAACCGCTACGATGACATGCTGAATCTGAAAGATATCACGATCTATTCGAATTATGGGTTCGATCAGGCTGATGTGGATGCGGTAGAGGCCTTGGATTCGGTCGTTAAGGCGGAAGGTGCATCCTTTGTGGATGTGTATTCCGGCTATGGCGATTCCTCCGCAATTACCCGTGTTCATTCGTATTCTCCCGACGCAGAGATCAATCAGTTTGTCCTTCGTTCCGGACGGCTGCCCGAGCGGAAGGATGAAGTGCTCGCAGACAACGGCACGGTTCTTCTGCCGGGATATAAACTGGGCACGGTGCTTACCCTGACCCGTCCGGAAGATGATCTTGCGGACAGCCTCTCGGTGGATAAGGTGACAGTTGTCGGTACCATTGATACGCCGCTGTATCTCAATGAGACACGGGAAGCCAGTACGCTGTCGAACCTCTACATTCAGACATTCCTGTATATTCCCGAAGAGGCATTCGTTACCGATTATTTCACGGAGATGAATGTTCTCATCAGGAACGGCAAAACCTTTGATGAGTTCTCTGATGAATACCGCACCTACAGCGCCTCAATCAAAGAAGAGATCAAAGCATTTGCGGCGGCGCAGAAAGAGAAACGTCCCGGTCGTCTGAAGGAAGATGCGATGAGCGAATACCGCAAGGGGCGGAAGGAATATGAAGACGGACTTGCGGAATATACCTCGAAGATTTCGGAAGCCGAAGAAGAAATCCGGAACGCAGAACAGGAACTTGCGGATGGATGGAAGGAGGTCCGTGACGGACAGGCCAAACTGACTGATGCACAGAATGAACTTGACCAGACACGCGAAACCTTAATGGCGGAAATCAATGCCGGACGGGAAAAACTCGCGGATGGATACCGTCAGCTGGAAGAAGGAAAAGCACAGCTTGAAGAAAAAGAGCAGGAGTACGGTGCGCTGCGCAGGACGCTTTCGGATACGCTGAATCAGCTGAATCAGCCGCTCATCTCCGAATCCATGACCGCAGCGGACGCCCTGCAGTATCTTTCCGAAGACGAACGTGCGGAAATGAATACCGTTCTTTCCATGCTGAATCTGGATCCCTCGTCTGTAACGGCAGGTGAGGTGCTTTCCTATCTGAAGGAATATGTTACCCCGGAATCGGTTGTGGCAATGGAGCAGCAGATCGAAGAAGCACTGAAGGACGAGGAAGTGATCATTAAGATCATTGAAGATACGGAACTTCCCTTTGACCCGGAAGATCTCATGCCTTCTGAAGGTGATCCGAAGCCGCAGGAACCGGCAGAACCGGTCACACACGAAACAGAAAATCCGACCGATCCTGTCACTTCGGATCCTGCCGAACCGCCTGCGGAGAATTCCGGGACCGTGGTATCCGGTTCTGACGGGGAGGAATCCGTTCTTCCGGACAGTGACAGTACGGATCTCAGTGAACCGCCGGAGGAACCCGTCGCTGACAGCGGTATCCCGGAACCTTCGGAAGATACCGTTACTGTGATGCCTGTGGAGACAGAAGCTGCAGAAGAGGTACAGCCGATCCCGCAGCGGGTTGACTCGGATTTTGCAATACGTCCTGTTCTGCTTGGCGCAGCAGAGGATAATTCGCAGGATACCGCGCCGGAAGAGCATATCGTTACCGAACAGCGGGAAGCGCCGAAAACAATCGGGGATCTGATCGAAGTACTACGGGAAGAAAATGATTCGTTCGGCATGCTTGCCGACCTGATTCCCGATCCGCAGATGGAAGTCGGCGAAGCGGTCAATCTCATGCATCAGTATTCTGACCGTCTTCTGGAGGCGGAAGCCTACCTGGATAAGGCGATGCATGAGCCGATCCCGGATGAGATGACAATCGGCGAGCTTGCGGCGCTGTCAGATGACGTTGTGCAGCTCAAAGAGCAGCTGAACCTTACGAATGAGACGACCATGGGCGAAGTGCGTGCGCTGCTGGCAAAAAATATCCGTGAAATCGATGACGGACTTGCGGAAGGACGTAAGGCAATTGAAGATGCAGAAGCCGAACTTCGAAACGGAGAGGCAGAACTTGCCAGAGGCCTTGCGGAACTGGAACAGGGACTGGCAGAAGGACAGGCGGAAATCAATGACGGCTGGAATACGATCTCGGAAAGCATCGCATTGCTTGCCGATGG
>JAFOLE010000325.1 GCA_017419465.1 Solobacterium sp.
ACCCCAGAAACCGTAGGTGCTGTTCAGCAGGATCGAGGTATTGTAATGCGACAGGATGCCGTCGAAGATCATGGACCAGATGTAACCGAGAACGATACCGCCGATGAGGTTCGGCATGAAGAATACCGTACGGTACAGGTTGGATCCCTTGATATCCTGCGTCAGTGCATAGGCAACGGCGAATGCCGGAATATTGATAAAGACCAGAGAGGTAACCGCAAACAGCGCGGAATACCAGAACGAATGAACAAATGAAGGATCGGACAGAGCTCTTCCGTAGTTGGAAAAGCCGATAAAGGTTGCGTCAGACGTTGTCTTGAACTTGCAGAGCGAAAGCCAGATGCCCTGGAAGAACGGCCAGACAAATCCGATTGCGAATGCCGCAACGACCGGAAGCAGGAACAGCCACCACCACTTCTGGATCTGTCCGGCAAGTACAGTGGGCTGATGATTTCTTCTCCCGTATTTTTTCTTTGCCATAAATACTGTTCCTTTCTAAATGATGCAGAACTGCATTTTTGAAAGAAACGGGGACAGCTTGCCGCCCTCCCCGTCTCTTCAACGCGTGATGATGATCAATCAGTTATTGACTGCTGCGTACTGTGTAGCCCAGCCCTGAACGAACGCTGTTTCAACGTTAGCCCAGTTTGCATCACTCTGGTCAGCATTGTACTGGTTCAGAGCGGATACGAGACCTGCACGGTATTCGTCAACATTCGGCTGGTAGTTTGTAGCCCAGTCCATGATATAGCAGCCTTCGTCTGTGTACTTCGCAGCGTCTGCGAGGAAGCCGTTAGCGGATTCCGGAGCATTCTTGTAAGGGAGAACACCGAGCTGTTCAACCATCTTTGCGGAAGCTGTCGGATCGGAAACGAGCCATACCATGAAGTCGATGGTTGCCTTCTGGTCAGCTTCGGAAACCTTGGAGTTAACTGCCCAGCAGTTTTCAGTACCGCAGTTGAGACCTGCTTTTTCTTCGCCTTCAACACCGCAGTAGTAAGGAATCATACGAGCGTTCGGTACGCTTTCGCTGACAGCCGCATACTCCCAGGAGCCATTTACGAAGAACGCAGCCTGTCCGGTCTTGAACTCGTTTTCAGCGTCATGTCCGCCGGTAGCGAGATCCTTCGGATCTGTCAGAGAGTTGTTGATGATGAGATCATAGAGGTTCTTGTAGTTGCCCATGAATTCACCGGAGATTTCTGCCGGGCACTCTGTCCACTGCTTGCCTGCTGCCTTCTCTTCATAGAAGTACTCGAGGTTTGCAAGGTGTCCTGTGAAACGCCAGGAAGAGGAACCGTCCATATCGGAAGAGGAGAACGCGTCGAATCCGAGTTCGTCTGCACGTGCGTGAATGTCTTCTACAACTGCCTTGAGGGTTTCGAAGTTTTTGATCTCGTCAAGGCTGTGGCCTGCCTTCTCAAGCAGATCCGGGTTGACGATGATACCGTAGCACTCATAGCAGTAACCGATGGATACGAGCTTGCCGTTCTCGTCATACAGGTTGTAAGCGTCAGTGCTGAGTTCCTGTTCAATTGCAGTTCCCTTCAGATCGATTGCATAGTCACCCCACTCTGCAACGCCTGCCTGGTTGCCGATAACGAACAGTGTCGGCTTTGCGGACTTGTCCATTTCTGCGGTAAGAGTCTGGCTGTAGGTACCGGATGCAGCTGTAACAACCTGTACTTCAACGCCCTTCTCAGCTGTGTAAGTCTTGGCGAGTTCCTGGAGTGTCTCATCCAGTTCCGGCTTGAAGTTCAGGAAGTAAACCCGACCTTCTCCGGAAGCGCCTGTGTCGCCGCCTGCTGCTGCGCCGTCTGTTGTGCTGGATCCGGAACCGGAACCGCATCCGACGAGCATTGCTGCAGCGAGTAATGAAGCAAATACTTTCTTAAAACTCATCTTTACCTTCCTCCTAAAAAGATTTTTCTGAGTTCCGGCAACAAATTTCTGGAATCGTTACCGGAAACGTTTACAGCTAACTTCAGTTTAGAAATGTAAGCGCATTCTGTCAATATGTTTTTTGAATTTTTTTGTGAAAAAACTATGCAGAAGCCCTGCCTTTATATATACTATATGGTCTTTTCGGAATCGAAGAATCAGCACGTAAAAACAGCCGGCTCACGCCGGCTGCTGTACTGTTTCTGCAGAAACATGTTTCCGCTGTTTCACAGGCAGATCGGTCATGCTGTGAAGACTCAGGGCAAGTGTTGAGAAGTTGTGAAGATAAGCGGTTGTTGCGGGTGTCATGATGCCGAATACCCCCAGCAGGATCAGTGCCGTATTTACGGAAATGATCATGCGGTAATTGAAGCGAATCCTCTCCTGTGTCGCCATGGCAATTTCCCGCAGTTCCAGAAGTTTTTCAAGATTCTCTTCCGTAATAGTGATATCCGCAATCTCGCGGGCAATGGCCGCGCCGTTGCTGACGGCAATCGCCGCATCCGCATCGGCCAGCGCCGGCGTATCATTGACCCCATCGCCGATCATGAGTACTTTGCGTCCCCTGCTCTTTTCGTCCCGGACAAACTGTGCCTTGTCTTCCGGAAGCACTTCGGAGTACATCCGTTGGATGCCGAGCCGGTCTGCCACCGCACGTGCGGTG
>JAFOLE010000326.1 GCA_017419465.1 Solobacterium sp.
CGGAGAAACCGATGAACCCCTTCCGGTCAAGCCGTTCTGGTCAGAAGAAGAGGAAGAGGAAAGCGGCCCGGTCGGGGTCGTGAAGCTGGTCTCGTTCCTTCTGCTGTTTGCCGTGCTCCTTGCGGGAGCCTATGTCTACGGCATCGGCTACTACGGAACGCATTTCCTGCCCAATACTTTCCTTGACGGTGTGAATGTCGGGGAACTGACGGCGGCGGAAGCAAAAGAAGCGCTGCGCAATTCCTTTGAGGATAATACATTTGAACTTACCGGAAGAAACGGTGCATCGGAATCGCTCGATATCAGTGAAGCAAAGCCTTCGAGGGAGTATGAAGGCATCGAGCAGGTCCTTTCAGGTCAGAACCGCATCGGCTGGATCGTTGCCCGTAAACCGGTCAAGGAGACCATGCTCCCTTATACCGGAACGTTTGATGAAGAAGGCCTGGAGCGTGCCCTGGATGCATCAAGAACACTTGATCCGGCCAACATTGCCTCGCCGGAAGATGCTTATATCTCATTTGACGAGACGGCGGACCGTTATGTAATCATACCGGAGAAGCCCGGCAATGCCGTCGACAGGGAGATACTGACGAAGGCAATGCAGGCAAAGATACAGGAAGGACGGATGCAGCTTGATCTTGAGGAGATCGGCTGTTACATAGCACCCGCAGTCAGTTCGGACAATGCAAGGCTTCAGGGGGATCTTACGGAACTCAATACCCTGCAGGATCTGAACGCCAGTATTGATATGGGCGGTGAAGTGACCGAGTATCTGAACGGCGAGCAACTCCGGGAACTGATGACCCGTGAGAATGCCGTACAGGACTTCGTGACGGGACTAAAGGACCGTTATGATACGTATGACAAAGATAGGAAGCGTTTGTTTAAAACGGCGAACGGAAGCTATATTCTGATGAACGCCGCCTATGGCTGGCGCCTGGATGAAGAAGCTACGCTTTCGTCCCTGCTGGCATTGACAGACAAAGCGGCCGATACGGTCGGACGCAGTTTTGAGTACGAGGAGCCTGTGGAGGAAACGAAATCGTCGAAGAACTCGAAGTCATCGAAGACGGAGAGCACAGCTGCGGCGGAAGAGACAGATCCGTTCCATATCTCCGCTACATGGAAGAATAAGGCGGTCGTCCATGAGGAACCCGATTACGGCACGACCTATGCGGAGGTCGACCTGACCAACCAGACTGTCTATGTCATCCAGGACGGGGTGACGATCTTTGATTCGCCCTGCGTTTCCGGAAGAATGACCAAGGACAGAAAGACACCGCCGGGGATCTTTGATATCAAGCTGAAGCAGACGAACAAGACCCTGGTCGGTTATAAGCCGGACGGATCCGTAGATTACCGCAGCCCGGTAAATTACTGGATGCCGTTCAACGGAGGCGTCGGATTCCATGACGCGACCTGGCGCGGTTCCTTCGGAGGAACGATCTATGTGAATTCCGGCTCGCACGGATGCATCAACATGCCGCTTGCCAAAGCCCGTGAGCTCTACGGGATCGTCTATAAGGGCATGCCGGTCATCGTTTACTACCGCTGATCCAATTAAAAACAGCTGTTCTGCTGATTGGCAGGACAGCTGTTTTGGTTTCAGTGACTGACTGGCGGGGCCGCCGGGATGGAATACCGCAAAGCTCTGCGGTTTATGACGCTTCGGTTTCTTCCTCGGAAGTGCTTTCTTCGTCTGCGGTACCCGGTTCGACAAGCATGGTGTTGACCGTGATGTGTCCGGAGCGGGCATTGCCGACCATGTCTTCGAAGTAGAGCTCAACGGAGTAGCATTTGCCGGGAAGCGGGATCGTGATTAGCCCCGTATTACGATTCATGTCGGACGGATAAACAACGTCCGCTTCGTTCACGATTGCGTAGATGGAGTCATAATTGACGCCGGACTGCGTATCGCTGATCAGGAAGCTCAGAGCGCCGTTGCTGATGTTGGC
>JAFOLE010000327.1 GCA_017419465.1 Solobacterium sp.
ATGTGCTGGATACACTCAGTTTAAGGGACTGACATACAGTTATGGCTCTTTTTGCTTGTATCGCCAGTGGTTGTATTAACTTGACTGAAAATTGGTTGCTTTAACTTGACTGGATGTGGTTGTTATTGCCGGACGCTAACAATGGATCGTCTGGAGGCTTTTGAGACCATGCGGGAAGAGATCCTGAAACAGGCGGAAACCGAGCAGAACCGGATGGATCAGCTTCGTGCGGAAGGAAAAGAAAAAAGTGCAACCTACCGGCAATATCTCGGAAACCGGCTGTTTTACAACCGGGTAAAGGATCTGTACCGGAAATACGGCCTGCTGGAAGAAACGAAACCCAGCGAAAAGGAGACAGACTGATGACACAGATTCCGTTCTGGCTGGATACCGATACCGGCGTCGATGATGCCTTTGCGCTGCTTGCGGCACTGTATCTGAAAAATGCCGAGATGGTCGGTGCCTCTGCGGTTGCGGGCAATGTCACACATGACAAAACCTTCCGCAATGCGCGCAATGTCCTGGCCTATTTCGGCCATCCGGAAATTCCGGTCTATCCCGGTGCCGAACAGCCGCTGGAAATTCCGTTACAGACCGCCGCCTACATTCATGGCAACAACGGCCTTGGCGGCGTGATCCTGCCGGACTCGGATGCGCCGGTTGAAACGAAGCCCGCCTGGGAGGCAATCTATGAAGCCGCATGCGCGCATGAAAACTTTGAAATCGTCGCGGTCGGTCCGTTAACCAATATTGCCATTCTGATTCAGAACCATCCGGACATCAAGGACCATGTAAAGCAGATCCGCATCATGGGCGGTGTGGCGCAGGGCGGCACCTGGAGTGTCTGCGGGGAATTCAACATCTGCGTGGATCCCCATGCGGCAGAAATCGTATTTCAGAGCGGCATCCCCATCATGATGTTCGGCATCGATGTCACGATGAAGGCGTCGGTGGAAAAAGAGGATATCGAGGCGATCGAAGCCATGACATCCAAAGCCGGCAGGCTGTTTGCGGACTGTATGGATCTTGCGACGATCGCCAACAGCGAGCGGTTCGGACGGACTGCCGTGGCGGTTCATGATGTGCTGCCCGTACTGTCCTATGACTATCCCGAACTGTTTAACGGCGTACACTGCGGTGTGCATGTCGAAACCGCAGGCGTTATAACCAGCGGAATGACCGTGACCGATATCTGGAGCGCCAAAAAGTATCCGGAGAAGAATGCGGAAGTGATGCTGGAGGTGGACCGGGAGGCGTTCATCCGGGTATTCAAAGGTCTGCTTGCGCGGATCTGATACGAATCTTCCTTGGTCAAATATTTTGTACAGTACTATAATTTCATTGAATAAAAATGGTTTCTGTTATGCATGACAGAAACTGTTTTTTGGAGGTATGAAATGATGAGTTTTGCGGTATATGCGGACGGAACAGCGAATCTTCCGGGCAGTCTTCTGGAAGGCATTACCCTTCTGCCGATCACCTATACGATGAATGACGTATCCCATACATATACAGGAGATATCGAACACTTCGATGCGAAGACGTACTACGACGCTCTGCGCAACGGCACCGGTGTAAAGACCAGTCTGCTGAATACCGAGCTGTTTCTCGGTGAATTTGCGCCGGTCCTGAAGGAAGGAACCGATATTGTCTATATTGCGATGAGCTCGCATATCAGCGGTACGTACAATGCGGCCCGCATTGCGGCGGAACAGCTGATGGAGGAATATCCGGAACGGTTTATTCACATTGTGGATTCTCTCGGATGCGGATTCGGAAACGGCATCCTGGCAATCCGGGCTGCGGAATTAAGCAAAGAAGGCATGTCCTGTAAAGAG
>JAFOLE010000048.1 GCA_017419465.1 Solobacterium sp.
CGGAACCTCACAGGATATTACGCATGAAGAAGGCATCCTGGATGATGTGGTCTATGACATCCTGCGGGTCAACCCGAGTGAACATACGTTCCTTCAGGTGGACTTCAGTGAAACGCCAGGCTTTGTGAATGAACTTAAAGATGCGGATACGATTGCGCAGGGCTACCAGTATGCCGGAGGAATCAATGCCGGATACTTCATTACTGGAGCGGATCAGTACGGCCGGCCGGTCGGCGGTGTCCGACGTCATAACGAATGGGTCAACTGGTATCATGACAAATGTGTTCCGGCCTATGGAAACGGGTTTGCGACGGCGTATATCACCGGCAGTGAGATGAATCTCAAATACCATGGCTGGCAGTACGGCAAATGGGCCGGGGATACGGCATGGCAGTGGTTTACCGGCTATACGATGAATGCGGACTATGCGGTATCCGGATCGTTTACCTATTTCGCGGATGGCGTGGAACAGGATATCACCCATGGAGATTACGGGGATATCAATTACCGCACCTATGGCCGTGCAGTAACGATCCTTGCCCAGAAACCGGACAAACAGTATCTTCTGATTACCCTGTACGGCTCTGTGGAAGAATCGAGAATTGCGGACTTCCTGCGGGAACTCGGGGTCGAAGATGCACTTCGCCTTGACGGCGGCGGATCCACGCAGATGGTATATGAAACCGACCTTGTGAAAAACGTGGAACCACAGATTGCGAGCACCGCATCGGATGAAATTGAACAGAACGTGACCGATCCGATCGGTTATGTGACCGTGCATGTCGATCAGCTGCGGGTACGCAGGGCACACCGTACGACCAGCGCAATCCGCGGTGAGGCGACCAACGGCGAGCGTTATCAGGTCTATGAGACATTCGAGGATGATAACTACACCTGGTATCGTATCGGCACCAACCGCTGGATCGCGGGTACGGATGAATGGGTGGTTTATGAACCGATCAGTCTGATTGAGACCCCGGAGGCAAATCCGTCCTCGGAACCGCAGACGATGCGTGTTATAGTAGTGGTTGATAATCTGAACATCCGAAGCGGGGCAGGCCTCTCTGAGGCAATCGTCGCAAAAGCGGAAAACGGGAAGACCTATACTGCTTATGAGACAACACAGGCACAGGGCTACACCTGGTATCGGATCGGAGACAATCAGTGGATCGCCGGAAATCCGGACTGGATCCGCGTGGAATAAGGAGACTGACAGTATGTCGATATTTAAAGATAAGATTCTGGTAATTACCGGCGGAACCGGTTCGTTCGGAAATGCGGTCGCAGACCGTTTCCTGAATACGGACATTAAGGAAATCCGTATCGTATCACGCGATGAAAAGAAACAGGATGACATGCGTCATCACTATCAGGCAATCGATCCGGCATCTTCGGAGAAACTGAAGTTCTATATCGGTGATGTACGGGATTACCGCTCCATCGAAGGCGCATTCCGCGGTGCGGACTATGTGTTCCATGCGGCAGCGCTCAAGCAGGTGCCGAGCTGCGAATTCTATCCGATTGAAGCAGTCAAGACCAATGTTCTTGGTTCAAACAATGTCATTACCGCCTGTGCGGAACATCACATCAAGAAAGCTATTTTCCTGAGCACCGATAAGGCAGCTTATCCGATTAATGCGATGGGTATGACCAAGGCGCTCATGGAAAAGAATGTCATCGCGCGTTCCCGCCAGATGATGGAAGGGGACCCGGTGCTGTGCCTGACCCGCTATGGCAACGTCATGGCATCCAGAGGAAGCGTCATTCCGCTGTTCTGTGAACAGATCGGTGCCGGAAAGCCGATTACCATTACCAATCCGGAAATGACCAGGTATATGATGACCCTGGAGGATGCCGTGGAACTTGTTCTGTATGCATTTGAACACG
>JAFOLE010000328.1 GCA_017419465.1 Solobacterium sp.
CCGCGTTCCGTGCTTTTCAGAAAGACCAGGCCTTCCTTCAGGCGGTCCTTCAGCCATGCCTTTTTGGACGATACCTGCACATCCTTATTGTTTGAGATTGCACAGCAGATATGTTCCTTTTCAAGATTTTCTTCGGTGATCTGGATATATTTCATTCTTCAGTCCTCCTGTTTCCGGATCGGATGCCGGATCACGGTCTTCCGTTTCTGTGAAGCAACACGTCTTGGGTCAGACAGATAGATCTCATGGTGAAGACGGGTATCGGAGAAATCCGGTACACAGCCCTGCTGTTCAATATATGCATGCATCAATTCCACCGTTGCGGGTTCGTCGTCGTACGGGCCGATATGCATGCACTGCACCGTGAGGCCTTCTTCCAGTGTCAGAAATTCCACACGGGAGAAATCCTGGTGTTTCTTTTCCGCTGCCTCTTCGAGCGCCCATCGGAAATCTGCTTCTTTCACAAAGTCCGGCAGACGGATCACCGAGATCCATCGGAAGTCTTCCTTCCGGCTGTAATCCACGCCCTGAATGCCGTTCTGCGACCAGAAGCCTTCCAGCGGCGGCACCACGTAGTCAAACCAGCCTTCGATTTCATGGCCTCCCTTTTTCGACATCCGGATCGTATAGGCAACGCCATACAGCAGGCCGATTGCGGTCTGATAATCCCCGCCTTCCTGATTCGGATCGCCGCTTCCACGAACTGCGATGTAATTCATCTTCGGAACAGTAATAATTTCCGGTGCTGTTTTCGGAAGGTAAAACTCCTTATATTCTTTTTTAAAATCAAATGCCATATACATCACTCCCCATAGATTGCGGACATCCGTTTCACCGCCTCCGCAATCCGTTCTCTTGCCTCAAGGGGCTCCAGAACTTCTGCCTTGTCTTTGAAGGTCATCAGCCAGGTCACAAGATTATCCAGATCGGTATAGTCTGCCGTAAATAACAGCTTTCCGTCTTCCGTTTCCGTAACGGAGTCCGGTCCGAACTCTTCCGCAAGCCGCCATTTCTGATCTTTATCAAACAGCGCCTTCACATGGATTCCGCCCGGGAAGATCTTCTCATCGGACAGGTCCGGAAGCGGAGCTTCGCGGCGCTCATAACGCTGTTCCGTCTCCTGAACCTGATCCATCCGGTTCAGCTTGAACAGACGGTAATCGTTCCGGTCGGTGCACCAGCCGTAAAGGTACCAGCTGGACCAGCGGAAGATCAGATAATACGGTTCGATCCGGCGCACCTGTTCGCCGGAGGGCGAATAATAGTGAAACTGAACCATGTGGGCATCCTCGATGGCATTCTGGATGGTTTCCATCTTCGGTGCCAGGGATTCCTTATACCACGAGGAAAGATCAATCAGAATGGAGTCCCGCCCGACAAGAAATTCCGAAGACCCTGCCTGCAGTTTTTCCATCAGCTGACTGTAGTAGCGGCTGCCGCTGACACTGTCAAGACTCCGCAGACCGGCCATTATCATCCGCATGTCCTTTGACGTCAGGATGGTCCGGTCCACCCGGTACCCATCCATGATGCGGATTCCGCCGCCGGTGCCCTGAACGGTCTGAATCGGAATGCCGGCCATGCATAAGGATTCGATGTCGCGGTTTATGGTTCTGCGGGATACCTCAAACATCTCCGCAAGCTTCGGGGCAGTTGTCTGTTCTTCCTGCAGTAATACGGACAGGATGCCAATCAGCCGGTCAGTCTTCATACTACGTCCTCTAAGTTTATCCTAGCAGAGCCAACATGACAGCTGTATGACATGTTTGTGAAAATATAAAAACGCCGCGGAGTATCAGCTCTGCGGCGAAGTGTTCACAGGAATCGATTATGCACGCTTGTAAGCGTAACAGATGTTGTAATACGGATCATCCGGGTTCTCGGAATACCACTCCACATGGAGGGAGTCTTCAGAGACGACATACCAGATTTCCATGGACATGCCCTGTTCATCTTCATACTGGAAGGTTGTATCATCAATCTTCTTCCAGGTTCCCTTGATATCCACAGCTCCGCCGCCGTCTTCCATATGATGGACTGCGGTGCCGTCCGCGTTGAACTTGTAGTAGCTCTGTTCGCTTTCAAACAGCGATGCATTGGTCTCCCGGTCCGCGTAATCCGAGTCTCCGTTTTCTTCCGGCTGAACAAGGATCCAGTCGATCTTCCAGGTGCCTACGATCTTCTCTTTTTTGGCGCATCCTGCCATGGACAGAATCATCAGGCCTGCCGCAAGAACCGCCATGAGCCGTTTCATGAATGTCATGTTCTTCCCTCTCTTATTGATACAGGAATATCGTAGCACTGTTTCCAGACGGGGGACGATCTGATTTTCCGTACCCCGTTGTCTCATTCTCCGTCCAAGCCATGCGCGCACAGCCCCGGAATTCACCCGGCAGTGGTATAATGCCCACGGTTAACGAAAGAACTTTGAACTATGACAGAACAGAAGACGTATACATCCGACCGGAAACGGCTTGCGCTGGTGATGATGCTTGCCGCATCCATCTGCTTTTCCACCGGCGGTCTGTTTATGAAGCTGATTCCCTGGAATCCGCTTGCGATCAACGGTGCCCGTAATCTTATCGCATGCGTTGTGATCGGCATCTATCTCATCGTTATTAAGCACAAACTGGTAATCAATCCAACCGTCCTGATCGGTGCGCTATGCATGGCCGGCGTTACCACCGGATACGCCGTTGCAAACAAGCTGACCACCGCCGGAAATACGATTATCCTGCAGTATACCGCTCCGATCTGGATCATGATCATGGTGTATTTCTTCTTCGGAAAGAAGCCAAGCACCGCGGGTGCGATTTCCATTCTGATCGTGCTGGCCGGCATCCTCTGTTTCTTCTTTGAGGGAATGTCCACCGGCCGCTGGCTCGGCGATGTGATTGCCCTGTTATCCGGTGTCTTCTATGCCGGGGTATTCATGTTGAACAGCTTTGAAAAAGGAGACGCCCTGTCCTCGGTCTTCCTCGGACAGTTATTATGCGGGATTGTCCTTTCTCCATTGGTAATAAAAGAGACGGATTTCTCCGCCCCGGTGCTGTGGTCCGTATTCTTTCTCGGTGCCGTGCAGGTCGGCCTTGCCTATATCTTCTTTACGTACGGCACAAAGTATATCGACCCGCTGACCGCTTCGATCATCAATGCGATTGAGCCGATTCTCAATCCGCTTCTGGTCGCTGTATTTTACGGTGAGAAACTTGGTCCGCTGTCCTTTATCGGCGCCGCCATCGTTCTCTTCGGCATTCTGTACTACAACATTAAAGGCGCAGAAGCCGGTAACACCGCAAAATGATTACAGAAACCGTGCGAAATAACAAAATCGGCTGACACAATATACTTCGCATCGGATACTTAAAAGGGGCTGTAAAAAAACCTCCGATTAAAAATCGGAAGTATTACAGCTCCTTTTATTATTGGCTGATGTTAAAAAGTGCCTTAAAAAGGGCTCGGGGAATCGAACCCGGAGCCCGTTTTTGTAGAATGTCTTTGACTAG
>JAFOLE010000049.1 GCA_017419465.1 Solobacterium sp.
ATATATCAATACCCGCAGTAATCCCGCGTGGGAAAAGAACACGGAAATCACGGATTACGACATGCTGATTGAAGCCATCGGAGGGTATCTCGAATATGATTCCGACGGTGTCCGCCATCTCTACACGCCGACGGCAATCTTCATCAAGGATGGGGAAGTGACCGGATTCCATGAAGGCACCGTTCCGGATCACAACGCGCGCAACCGTCTGATGACACCGGAAGAACGGGAAGAACTGCTGAATACCTATCGCGGGATGTTCGCACAGCTTCAGAGTGATTCCGCCGCAAAACAGTAAGTACATCAAAAAAGGCCGTACGGCCTTTTTCGTTAGTTCTTAAAATAATGCGGCAATTACCGGTAACTGCTTGAATAGATGCTGTCGACGGTAAGCCCGGGCTGACCGGTTGCGATGGATGGTATGAAATCAAATTCGAGATAGAACCGCCGGTTGCTGGGGTAAGAACGAAGTACATGGGAATGATCGTAGTCCCGGTAATACTTTTCCTTCTCAGATTCAGAATACAGGATCTTGAAGCCGTCGGTTTCGGCGTCGAATTCCAGATCGATACCGTCGGTTTCAGGATTGATCTGGCCGGTTTTGACAAACTGCTCGTCAAATTCCCTTACGGTATAGATTCCGTTAAAGTACTGACCTTCCGCATCCCAGTCGATATAACCGTCTTCTTTATATGGGTGGGAAGAGGCGCTGTAGATGGTTTCGTCACCATATGCCTCCACAAACTCTTCCCAGGTGCTGCCGTATTTGATGCCGCGTGAGGTTTCGTAATGATCACGATCACTGTAGACGTTGTAGGAATCAAGATGGAATGAGCGGACATTCTGCGTCGGTTCGTGGTTATCGGAATAGTTCAGTACATATTCTTCAATCGGAAGATACCCGTCCAGTGTCCGGTGTTCCATAAACAGCGTGGTGCCGTAACGGAGATGCCGTCCGACAGCCAGCGAAACAATGCATGCCAAAACGGCGAGTCCGATCTGGTACGGCCGGAGCGGCTTCGCTTCCTTTTTCCGGGCTGTCCGTTTCCTTCCATTGTTCTGTCCGGAATCTTCGTCCGATTCAAACGGATTGATATGTTTTGTTTCCTGCTGTGTCTGTACTGCCATACCGCTATTGTAAAACAAAGCTGTGCTAAACTGAACCTGATGAATGAAGAACTTTTTCTGGAAAACGGACCGGATCTCGCGGTAGTTGTCGGTGCACGAAGCACGGAGGGACTTGCCGGATGCGGTCTCAGCATACTGGCATGTCCGGTGGAGGAATCCCGCTGGAACAGGGATCTCAGTCCCTGGCCGGCGAAGGCGGTATTCCGCGGCACCCCGGATTTTGAAGGCGGGGCAGATGGCTTTTTTGAATCCCTGCGCCCGCAGATTCTTACGGCGAAGGAATCCCATCCGGGGCGTCTGTTTCTGTGCGGCTATTCGCTTGCCGGTCTTTTCTCACTGTATATCTGTACAAAACAGGATCTGTTTGACGGCTGTGCTTCCGTGTCCGGATCACTCTGGTATCCGGGCTGGACCGACTGGCTGAAGGAACATCCGATTCAGTGTGATGAGGTCTACTTTTCGCTTGGGGATAAAGAGCCAAAGACAAAGCATCCGCTGATGAAGACCGTCGGAGATAAAACCATGGAATGCCGGGAGCTTGCGGCGAAAACCTGCAGAACGGTATTTGAATGGAATGACGGCGGTCATTTCTGTGATGAATCGGTCCGCATCGCAAAAGCACTTGACTGGCTGATGCGAAGCGGAGAACACGACAGCACAGCAGATAATAAAATATAATTGATTCAGTAATGCATGTTTATCAGTGCATTGAGGTGGTTATGAGCGGTAATGAATTATTTGAACTTCTGAACAGCAGCGGCGGAATTGAATCCGTCATGAAAACACCGGCAGGAATCCTGATTCACCGCCGGAGTGAAGAAGCGGTGACAGTTCCCGAAGATGCGCGGATCGTGCGTGCTGTATCGGAAGGGAAGGAACTGGAACTGATCCTTTCTTCCGGAACGGAAGAGCTGTACCAGGAACTGACAGCCCGTCTGAACGAAAAGCAGCCGCTGAATCTCCGCAGGGTTCTGAATAAAATCATGGATGCACTGTCCGGCTCGCTGGTTCCGCTTCTGCCGATGTTGATGGCGGCCGCGATGTTCAAAACACTGGCTTCGGTGCTTGGCCCGAACATGTTAAAGGTACTGGCGGAAGACAGTGACCTGTATACGCTGCTCTCTTTTGTCGGGGATGCCGGATTCTATTTCTTTCCGATTGCGGTCGGCTATACCAGCTCCAGGGTTTTCGGAACCACTCCGATCCTCGGCATGTTTCTCGGCGGCATTCTGATTCATCCGGTATTTGTCTCGATCGCAGAATCGGGCGCACCGTTTTCGGTTTACGGCATTCCGGCCCGCCCGCTGAACTATTCCGCAACCATTCTTCCGATCATATTGTCCAACTGGGTGATGTCCTATATTGAAAAGGCGATGAACCGGATCATACCTGAGGCATTGCGCGCCGTCTTTGCGCCGTTTCTGACCATCGCAGTCATTCTTCCGATTGCATTACTCGTCCTGGCACCGGCCGGCTCCATCATCGGTGAGGCATTATGCAATCTTCTGATTACCCTTGGAAACAAGGGCGGAATCGTGACGGTTCTGACGATCGCGGTGCTTGCGGCACTCTGGGAGTTCATTATCATGGGCGGTCTGCACTGGCTGTTCATTTCTTCCATCTTCGTTGTGCTGGCGCAGAACGGTGTGGAAACCATTATTACGCCGCAGTGCGCTGCCTCCGCATTTGCGGTGGGCGGAATGGCATTCGGTGCCTTCCTGCGTCTGAAAAACAAATCGGAACGTTCTGCCGCAATCAGCACGGTCATTGCGCAGATGGTCGGCGGTGTTACCGAACCGGCGCTCTACGGAGTCGGCTTCCGGTACCGCAAACCGTTCATCGGACTTGTGGCGGGAGCGTTTATGGGCGGTCTCTACGCCGGCATCACGCACATTCAGGCATACAACTTCATTCCGAGTGCCAGCTTCCTCTGCTTTCTGAACTATGTCGGCGGCACTTCCATGAATGTGATCAACGGCATCATCTCTGCCGTGATCGGATTTGCGGTCTCCTGCGCCGTGACGTTCTTTGTCGGAGTTGAGCAGACCGAGCCTGCAAAGAAATAAATCGCTGAAAACAATCAGGATTTACGAGGACAGCGGAAGCTGTCCTTTTCCATATGAGTATGCGGAATCTGTTATGCTATGATGGTTGCACTCGGAGGACTCCGCCATGATTCAGGACATCGCACCGCATATTCTCCAGAACCAGTACCAGAACATCCGTCCGGCTGAACAGGACCCGGTATTCTGTTTCCGGAATGAATCGATCCTGCTTCAGACAGAAGGAAATCATATTTCCTTTCCGCTGCTTGAACAGCTGAATGTTAATAAAGAGAAGCTTATCTATCTGTTTTCGCTTGATTCAAAACCGCTGTTTCTGTGCCTGGAAGAGGCCGGTGCCGACGGCTTTGCCTATGTCAGCTTCAATGAGATCCGAAGGCAGAACCTTCAGCCGGAAGAAACCGTATATGCGATATTTACGGCATATCATCTTGCGGTATGGTATACCACCAGCCGGTACTGCGGAAGATGCGGACATGAAACCGTGCATGATGAAAAAGAGCGTGCCATGCGCTGCCCTGCATGCGGAAATCTCATTTATCCGCGGATCAATCCTGCCGTTATCGTCGGTGTTCTTAACAAAGACCGGATCCTGATCACACGGTATGCAAGGGGCTATGGCGGAAACGCACTGATCGCCGGCTTTACGGAAATCGGTGAAACCTTTGAAGAAACTGTTGCGCGGGAAGTGATGGAAGAGGCCGGAATCAATGTGAAAAACATCCGGTATTACAAGTCACAGCCCTGGGGACCGGCATCCGATATTCTTGCCGGGTATTACTGCGACGTGGATGGGGATGATACCATCACGGTGGACTACAATGAACTGCGCACCGCCGAATGGATAAAACGGGAAGATGTGGTGCTTCAAAGCAATGATTACAGCCTGACAAATGAGATGATGAAGATGTTCAAAGAGGGAAAGAACTGAATCTCTCACAATTCATGGACAAATGAAAAGAACTGCGGCCGATGCAGGATCCTGCATGCGGGCGCAGTTCTTTTTTTGTGAAGTTCAGTCTTCCGGAATTTCGACGGCCGTACGGTTATGGAAACTCCATGCCCATGCATGTATCGGAAGGCCCGGTTTGAGAAGCCGGAGTGCCTGGCGGTAGATGTTCAGCTGCGGACTGTAATGACGGCGGATCGCCTCCGGTGTCATCGCATCGGTTTTGAAATCGATGAGCATAATCTCATCTGAGCCGAATGCGACAAAGTCCATCACACCTGTGACCGGCTGTCCGGAGCCAGGGTCCTCCATATAGAACGGAAGTTCTTTCCGGATGTCCATGGTCAGGGCTTTCTGATACAGATCCGATCCCGCAAAATTCAGGATGGAATCGATGTCACCCGGCCTCAGCACGGCGGGATCGAAATCCTCCGCAGTCCACATCCGGTTGGGAAGGGCTGCGATGGTTTCGTGAATCAGTGTTCCGTATCGTGTGCCGCGGGACGCAGATCCCGGATTCAGCGGCGGAAGGGAAGTGAACTCGGCTTCACTCGGCCGCATTACGGTCTGTGCAGGCGCGCCTGGAACGGTGCACCGCGGCAGTTCTCTGACGTAGGAAGGCAAAGTCTCGGGAACCGTCCGGAAGTCTTCAGGAGGGATATGTTCCACCCGATACAGGCCGGTTTCTTCTTTGAGCGCGGCGGTAATGTATCCGGTAATGCCCTTGCGGCGGCTGAGTTCGGCAAGTGTCATGACCTTCCGGTAGGGCTGTTCCGCCTTGGCAAGATCCACGATGAACATGGTCTTTTCTGCCCGGGTCAGTGCGACATACAGCACACGGATATATTCCGCGATGTCCGCGATGCTCTGACGGTGCTCTGCGGCCATGCGTGCCATGGTGGAACGTCCGGTGCGCCAGGGAAGATCATAATGTTTCAGACTGAACGGAATCTCCGTATCCGGAATCAGTGCATTCTGGGAGTCCATCAGTTTGTTGGAGGAACTGCTCCAGAGGAAGACGACCGGATACTGAAGACCTTTCGACTGATGGATGGTGGTGACCGTCACCACGTCATCATCCTTACTGCGGCAGGTCGCATTGGAGGATTTCTCATCTGCGCCCGCGGTCATCATCCGGATCAGATCGTAGATGGTAAAGCGCTTCTTTGCGCAGCGTACTGTTTTCTCATACAGGAAATCAAAGTTTGCCTTTCCGGCATCCGTAAGTTTTTCGTAGAAGCCGTGATACAGCGCAAT
>JAFOLE010000050.1 GCA_017419465.1 Solobacterium sp.
GTAAGCGCCAAATAATTCGTACCTTTAAAACCCTTTAGGTTTTTTGGAGTATTAGGGGTGAATGGAGGTAAGACGTATGGCGATCATGACACTGGCAGGAAAGAATGCGATCCGTGCGAACCAGATCATCCAATGTAAGAAGGAATGCGCCGAGCGGAAGATAACCGTAAAGCAATGGTGTGAAGAACATGGGCTGAAAGAAAAATCCTACTGGTATTATCACAAGAAACTCAGTGATGCCCTGGTGGATATAGCACAGTATGAGTATGAGGGATCGAGAAATAAGGCAGTATCGGTCAGCGGTATAACCGATGTGCAGTTCATGGAGCTTCCAATAGAACACACTGATAATCATGGCGGAAAAAACACCGCCACAATGACAATCGGAAGAATGACCGTTACCATCGATGAGTCCATATCAGATTCCTTCCTGCAGAGGATCATGAAGGCAGGCGCCAATGTTTAGAGACGGCACTGGATTTAAGAGGATCTATATTGCCTGCGGATATACTGATCTGAGGTATGGTGTGGATGGCTTCGCAACCATTATTCAGAATCGCTACAGTCTGAACCCGTTCGATAAAGGAACACTGTTCCTCTTCTGCGGAAGACGCAGTGACCGGATAAAAGGATTACTGTGGGAGGGAGACGGATTCCTCCTGCTGTATAAGCGATTATCTGACGGAAAGTTCCAGTGGCCAAGATCAATGGAAGAAATGAAGATGATGGATGAAGAACAGTTTCACCGTCTGATGTCAGGCTTCGCCATAGAATCATCGATAAAGGATGCCAGTCCGAAGTATATTCTGTAAAAAAGTTATCCACAAAATGCAAAACTGAAATACGCATAGAAACCCATCTGTAGGAGACGAATGAAAGCTGAACTGAAAAAGTGAAGGTTTCCAACAATCATCCGCATATGGGTTTTATTCTCGCCTCCAGCTGCGTTTCAATGAGAAAAAATGCGATTTTGAATGCCTGTTTTCCGCTGAAGTTATCCACAGTTTCGGACTATTGAAAGCCGGTTTTATATCCGTTATACATAAGGCATGAACACTACTGAATTCACCGAACAGGAACTGAATGAACTTTCCAAAGAAGTACTGATCAAACTGTTTCTTGGTCTGCAGGAAAACGTAAAGGAACTGAATCAGTCTGTTTTAAATCTGACCGAACAGATCAAACTCATGAATCAGCGAAAGTACGGAAGAAAGACAGAAACTGTTTCAGCGGATCAGCTGGCACTTGATCTGGAATTCAACGAGGCAGAATCTCTTGCGGATCCGAATGAACCGGAGCCTTCTCTTGAAGAAGCAGCCCCGAAAAAGAAGCGTCCCAAAGGAAAACGTGCAGAGGATATCAAAAAAGTAACGAATCATCGGGAAGTTCCGGTTGAACTGTCAGAAGAAGAACTGAACAGACGGTTCGGTGAAAACGGCTGGAAGAGACTTCCGGACGAATGTATTACAAAGCTGGAGCACATTCCTGCGTCTTTTGAGGCTGTGACATATAAGATCGCAATCTATGCAGGAAAGAAAGACGGAACGATTGTCCGTGCGGATAAGCCGGCTGAACTCTGGCAGAACAGTATCGCCACTCCTTCTCTGGTATCATCGATCATCGTTGCGAAATACGGAAACGGACTTCCGCTGTACCGGCTGGAGAAGACATATGAAGAGAACGAGATTTTCATCAGCCGTACGACGATGGCGAACTGGATGATGATGGTGTCGGAAAGATACCTGCAGTACTACTTTGAAGGAATGAAGCGTGAACTGATGAAACAGAAACATATTCACGCCGATGAAACACCGGTACTTGTCACAAAAGATGGCAGAGAAACCGGCACGAAGAGTTACATGTGGGTATATCGATCTCTGAAAGGACGGGGCGACCCGCAGATCGTGCTCTATGACTACCAGATGACAAGATCATCAGAACATCCGGAAAAGTTCCTTGCGGACTACAACGGAACGATGATCACGGATGGATATCAGACATATCACAAGTTGGAAAAAGATCATCCGCTGCGTTTTACTGTGGCCGGGTGCTGGGTGCACACCAAGCGGAAGTTCGCCGAGTATGTCAAAGCGATCGGGAAGAAGAGTGCTCGGGGAACACTGGCTGAGAAAGCAGTAAACAAGATCGCCAAAATCTATCATGAAGAGCATAAGCTGGAAGGTCTTCCGGATGAAGAGAAACTGAAGCAGAGACAGGAAGTGATCAAGCCGCTCGTGGATGATTTCTTCAAGTGGGTCAAAGACAAAGCGCCGTATGTAGACTCCGCATCTGCGACCGGGAAAGCATTCACCTATGCATTGAACCAGGAAAAGTATCTGAGAGTCTTTTTGAATGACCCATTAGTACCTCTGGATAACAATTCCGCAGAACAGGCGATCCGCCCGTTCACGATCGGACGTAAGAACTGGGTAATGATCGACACGCTTCGCGGAGCGGAAGCCAGTGCAGTTCTGTACAGCGTTGTGGAAACCGCACGTGCCAACAAACTGTTGGGATACAAATACCTGACCTGGTTATTGACCGAGCTGCCCAAGTACATCCATGACTTTGACACAGAGATACCTGAGCATCTGTATCCCTGGTCAGAGAACTTCCCGAAAGAACTGTTCAAATAGAAAGAAATCGCAAAGGCAACCAGTATAGCCGATGCGATTTTCTATTAACAGGTACGAGTTATTTGGCGTTTACCCGGATATGACCTGAACGGTAATACGGACGGAATAACCGGTGCGAAGAGGACCGCATTCAGGCTGAAGCATACAAGCGGAGGGAAAGTGACAGTCCATTACCGTTATCGGCATAAAATAAAGGGTACAAATAGACAGATTGTGCCAATCTGTGCCTCTTTTTCTGATATGCATGTATGCTATCTTATCTCAAAGGAGTCTTTATTTTATTACGCGCATTATATACAGGCAAAGACCGAAAAGCACAGGACGGATATGATCGACAGGCTGATTCAGAGTTACAGAAAACTGAATAGGATAACCCGGCATGTGATTGTAATTCTCATGGTTTTTATGGTGCTTTTATCGACACTGCATGCACTGATTTCTCCGGCGAGTGCACTGACACGCACTACGGGTACGGATGATCCTGCGGTTATGACCGAACCGGAAGGGGAAACACAGGAAGAAACAGCCGGTGAAGACATGATGGTTTCGGAAACGGAAGCGCAGGAGACTGATGGAACCGACACAGAAGCGCTCCCGGATGAAGAGAGCGCTGCTGCTTTGGAAAACGAACCGGTGATTACAGTCCCGGAAGAACCAGCAGAACCGGACGCTACAGCTCCGACTGGAGAAGAAGACAATCCGTCCGTCATTCCGGAGGAAGAAGCCAATCCTGCACCGGAACCTTTGACGGAACCCATTGCCGAACCGACAGAAGAACCGGAAGAAAGTGATCCTGAGGCGGATACAGAGACTGCCGCAGACTGGGAAAACATGTTCCGGGAGATTGAACTGACCGGTGTGTGGGCAGAGGATCTGATCACACTTACGGAAACACAGATCGGATATACCGAAAGTGAACAGAATTTCATCCTTGATGAGGATGGTTTTAAACATGGCTATACCAGATACGGCGGATGGTATGGGAATCCATATGCGAAGTGGGATTCTCTGTTCATCCTGTTCAATCTGTATTATGCGGGAATCACACAGCTGGATTTCCCGTACCAGGCGGATTGTGAAGACTGGCTGACCGCATTGAAGGAACAGGGTTTCTTCCGCAGTGCGGAAGGATATGTTCCGCTTCCCGGAGATCTGGTATTTGCGGACGCTGACGGAGACGGTCAGGCAGATCATGCCGCGATCGTAAAGAGCGTAATACGCGATGAGGCGGGAAATCCGGATCAGCTGGTGCTGATTGAAGGAGACGCCGACAATGCGGTAAGAGAGAATACCTGTGCGTTTTATAATCCGCTGATTCTTGGCTTTGCGAAACTTCCGGAGAATCCTGCATTGAGACAGGAAGAGAATGTCCCGGAGATCCGCTCATTTACCGGCAGCGCAAACCGGGTGGATGTAACGGTGCTGTATGAGGAGGATGCCTTCCCCGAGGGCACGACCATGCAGGTAAAAGCGGTCTGGGACCGTCCGGTCATCAACGCAATTCAGGAAACGGTAAATGAAGAAAACAGGGAGATTGTCCGTGTTCAGGCAGTCGATATCACATTCCTTGATGCGGAAGGCAGCGAGATTGAACCATCCAGACCGATTCAGGTAACGATGAAATCCAATGCGGTGCCGGAGGCGGCCGTGAAGAAACCGGTCGTGGTCCACGTGGACAATGCGATGAGCACCTCGGTCGTAGAATCCGCAACACCCGCAGAGGAACCAATCGGTTCTGCAGAAGCGGTAACCTTTGAAGCGGGCGCGTTCTCCGTCTATGCGATGGTTTATACCATTGAAACGTATTACACCACATACGACGGCAATACCTACCGGATTACGCTGGGATATAACGCGGAGTCGGGGATTCCGGAAGACGCACAGCTGGATGTCAGGGAAATTCTGCCGGAAACAGAAGAATATGATCGGTACCTTGAGGCTTCCGCAGCTGCAGTCGGCCTTCATGGCAGTATGCTGACATACAGCCGCTTCTTCGATATCCGGATCATGAACAACGGAGAGAAGATTGAACCGGCAGCTGCTGTTTCGGTAACGATTGAACTGGATGAAATGCCGGAGAATCCCGATGACATTTCCATTGTTCATTTCGGGAAAAACGCGGTTGAAACCATTGATGTGCTCGCTGCGGATTCCGGTTCGGTTTCATTTGAAGCAGATTCCTTCTCGGTTTACAGTGTCATTTCCTCCGGAACGACCTCCGGTCTTGCCGGAAAGAGCTTTGCGCTGATCAACCGGTATACCAATAATGCGATGCAGAGTGAAGCCACGCACCAGAATACAAGACTCGCCGCTGAAAAAATCAACCCGAGAGATGCGTATATTACCGCCAATAATGATCTTGCGATGTGGACCTTTACATCGGCGCCCGGTGGGCTTTACTACATTCAGACAAGTGACGGACAGTATCTCCATATCAACGGCAACAGTGTCACAACGTCGAATACTCCGCAGGCTCTGCATGTGACTGCGGGAACCGGAGACCGTGCCGGAAGGGTCCGTATTACGAATGACAGCGGAATGGCTGTAAACAACTATGAAGGAGCTACAGCTTCCGGCTTCGGCGGATACAATGACAGCGGAAACAACGAGTGGTTTACCCTGTACGAACTGGAAGAAGTTGTACTGAATCCCGATTATGCGGCGGAAAAGATCAGCGTACAGGACATCGAGGACGGCCAGCGCATCATTCTCTATAAATCCGTTTACAACGAGGCAACGGAAAAATACGAAGATTATGTCATTGACGGAAACGGAGAACTGGTCAAGGCATATGACAAGGGCGACCAGCTGGTCGGCCGCAGCGCGGTATCACCGGTGTGGACGATCACCATGCACAGGGACGCCACAACACATGAACTGAACGGATACTACGACTTCTATAACGAGGAAACCGGGATGTATCTGTCACCGGAGTCCGACGGCACAGTGGTGTCTTCCGTGCGGCCTGGTGTAACGCTGAACGGACGCCGGGACGGAGGCTATATTTCCACGATTGAGGCATGGGATAACTCTGCCATGGCTTATTACGGACTGGAATATGTGATCAATGAGGACGGTGAACACGAGCTGAAGAGCGGCACCGGCACCCATTCACAGGAACTGTCATTTGCGGCCTATATTACCAGGGAGCCGGATGAACTGCATCCGGTCAATACGGTGGACAGCGTTTCGGCGGGTATTACGATCCATATGTTCAATTATCCCGACCGGCCTGCGATTTCTGATGTGACCGGAAGCGACAGCTACAGCCAGGGGGTGCTGCCTGCACCGCATGCCAGCAATACCCTTACGGACGGATATCCGATGTTTCAGAGCGGTACGGTAAGCGGTTCGGCGCTGTTTGAGCCGGGCAATGCCTATTACAAAGGCACAGGAAACAGACTGTTCCTTGAGAGTGTTTACAATTCGACGGGTTATTACGAATACAATGCATTCAATAACTTTGCGCATTTTAATGCAAGGACCGGAACCTTCACAGTCTATCAGGAGACCGGAACTCCCAGTAATGACAACCAGTTCTTCTATCAGCGCGGAAATTTCTTCCCGTATAACGATCTGAACGCCTCCCGCAAGGCGACCAATACGAACCGGTATGAGGGAGACGGCAGCCAGCTGGATATTTTTGATCCGACGGACGGCGGTCCGCTGTACATGATCCAGAATCCGGACTTCTACTTCGGCATGACCGTTGAGGCAACATTCATGCAGCCGAAAAACGGAACCGAAAAGGAAGGACCGGTTGTATATGAATTCAACGGTGACGATGACCTTTGGATCTATATCGACGGTGTTCTGGTTCTTGATATCGGCGGCGTGCATGACGCATTCCCGGGCATGATCAACTTTGCGACCGGCGAGATCATCGGTGCCAACGGCGGAGCCGGCAAAGCCAGAACAATCAAGGATGCCTTCAGAAATGCCGGCGTATTCCCGGACGGAACGGCCTGGGATGAGAGTAAGGCGGATCAGTATTTCAAAGGCAATACGTTTGCGGATTACGGAAGCCATACCTTCAAGATGTTCTATATGGAACACGGTGCCGGTGCGTCCAATCTGGAAATGCGGTTTAATCTCCCGGTCATTGAAAAGGGCAGGTTCACCGTGGAAAAGGTTCTGGACGGAACTAACCAGCAGAAGTATTCCAACGTCTATTTTGCCTACCAGGCATTTAAGAAAAATGAGACTGTCGATGTCCCGCTGACCGGTGCTGTCTATGAAGGAACCGCAAATCCGCTGACATTCTATGACAACGTGGTAATCAACGGAAAACACTATGATAACGTCTTCTATCTGAAACCCGGACAGGCCGCAACCTTCCCGGAGATGGCTGATGAGGAACTGTACTATGTGCAGGAACTTGGGATTGGAACGGACTATTATGATCAGATCATCGTGAACGATGTGAAGATCGACGGTGTGGATGTAACACCGACAGACGGCATCTATCCTGCTTCGGTTGCGACGGTCGGAGCCCGTGCACGGGTCACTTACGCCAACCATTGTTCCGAGAAGAATCTCAATGAGCTCCGCATCACGAAGCGTCTTTCACAGGATGCGGCGGCAGGCGATACGACATTTGAGTTCCGTGTCCTGCTGGAAAACGCCAATGGAGAGCTTAAACCGTATTCTATCGGCGAATACTATATTCAGAACGATGACGGGGACTATTTCCGTTATGTAAACGGAAAACTCACGAATAACGGAAAAACACCGGTCGTCGCGAGTGTTTCCGGAAACAACGGTACAATCGCCGGCATTCCGAGAGACTTCACGGTTGTGATCAAAGATCTTCTTGCGGAGACCGACTTCTATGTGGAAGAGATCCGTCTGCCTGAGGGCTGGGAGCTCCTCTCCAAAGAGGTTGTCGAAGATACCTGTGATGCCTCTGAGCTGCCGGGTACCGGCTGGGCGGGAAATCCCGTTACCGCGGATGGTCAGATCCGGCTGGATACGGATGCACAGCTGATATTTACCAATGAAGGAAAACAGCGGATCGTTGTAAACAAGGAGTGGCAGTCCGGAGACTTTGTGACAACCCACGGAAACATCCAGGTCGCGCTGTTTAAAACCGGCGAAGATGGTGAACTGATTCTGGTTGAGGATTCAATACGGACAATCACGGCACCGGATGTATCCGTGGAATATGTAGTCGATAACTGCGCAAAGTATACCGTGCGGGAGATCACTGTTACCGGTACAGCGGTAACGCCTGTGGATGCCGGCGGTCCGATTGAAGTGCGCGGGGAAACAACCGTTACCGGCGCAGATGCGACAGACGTGTATCTTGTCACCTATGAACAGGGTGAAGTGAAGACCGTTGATGATGAGGGAAATCCGATCATGCCTGTCCGTACGGATACGATCACAAACCGGATGCCGGTACTGACGGTAAACAAGACAGATCTGGATGGACATCCGCTGAAAGATGCAGTATTCACACTGCTTAAGGCAGATAAAATCACCCCGGTGACCGGCTATGAACGCATCACTTCCACAGACGCCGAAAACGGCAATCTCCTCAATGCGATTCATCTGTCCAAAGGAACCTATTATCTGAAGGAACTCAGTGCGCCCGGAGGGTATCATTCGCTTGCGGAACCGCTGAGGATCACAGCTGCGGCAGACGGAACCATAAGTATTGCGGATACCGGCTCAGAACAATACGAAGATCTGACGCCGGATGACAGGTATACCTTCACCTTTGAGGTGGTAAACACGCCGGGAGTGGAACTGCCGGGTACCGGCGGTATCGGTACAGGACTGTTCCGTACGCTTGGCGGTATTCTGATTCTCGGGGCAGGAGTGGTAATTCTTCTGCGAAAACAGTGTTTCTGAAATAACCCGATAAAGCCGGTCTCTGTACAGGAGGCCGGCTTTTCACACGATGATGCAAACCGCAGAAAGAAGTGTACGGCACAGCGTTTTCAGGATAACTGACTGCTTCTGCCGGGATGTGAGGCAGAGTGTATTTACTTGATTTTAAAAAGATGATGTTCCTATAATAATTAATATAAAAGACACGGAAGTGTTTTTTTACTACGACATCGGCATTAACAGCTCATCCATCACACGAATTATAAGATCTCCGGAATCAGGATGTTTTTTACATCTGTATTTCGTCGAAAGGCACTATGAAGCGGTTTATCGAACTACTGACAGAACAGGTTATCAGGTCATACCATCAGATGAGCAGCGCAGGCAGAAAACTTGCGGTTTTTGTTTTGTCTTTTGTGATTGTGATGACGACACTTCATGCATTTACATCTCCTGCCTCCGCAATGACACGGGCAATGGGAGAGGCGGATCCGGGAATCGTCCTTGGAACGGAAACGGATGAGACGGAAGAAACAGCGAACCCATCGGAACCGGCACCGACGGAAGTGTCTGATTCGGAAGAACTCTCTCTGACGGACGGGCAAACAGACGAGACAGATTCTGAGCCGGCTGAAACCGCCGCTGAACCGGAGGCCGCAGAAGAGCCTGCGGCTCCAGCAACCGAAACAGCTCCGGAACCTGCAGAACCAGCTGTTTCTGTTCTGCCGGGTGAAGCAGAAGACCGTAATGAAACGGATGATGCAGAAACCGTTCTGACCCTCACCGGAAGCGCCAACCGGCTTGATGTAACCGTGGAATATGAGGTTGGCACCTTCCCGGAAGGAACAACCATGGAAGTCATCACAGTTGGAAGTCCTTCTGTTATTAACGCTATTAACGAGGCAGTGGCGGAAAACAATAAGGAAGCCGTCCGCATCCAGGCGGTCGACATCATTTTCCGCAGCAGCGACGGAGAGAAGATCGAACCTTCCAGGCCGGTTCGTGTCACGATGAAGTCAAAGTCCATACCGGCAAACGCCTCGGATTCTCCGGTTGTTGTTCATGTGGATGATGCACTGGACACATCCGTCATGAATGCGGAACTGACAGAGAATGAAACGTCTCAGAAGACGGTGGCATTTGAAGCGGATTCCTTTTCGGTGTATGCGGTGGTTTACACGGTGGACTTTGAGTACTCCGTGAACGGCAAAATGTACCAGTTCAGCCTTCCCGGAGGCGGATTTGTGTCATTTACAGACCTGGTAGAAGTGCTGGGTATAATTGGTGATACGAACTCTGATGAAAATGGGTCGGTAAGCGCGGAAAATACCGAGGAAAACGCCGCCAACAAAGGGACAGAAGAGAATAGTGTAAATTCTGATACGAATACGCAGCTTACTCTGGGTGATGTGGAAGTCAGTGAGGCAACGAGAGAGTTCGTGGCAGATGTGGCTTCTGTGGAGTTCAGCAGTCCTGAACTGGTGGATGTAAGTAAGGTTGAGAACGAGACCACAGTTGGTAAGATTAAGGACAGCCGTGGGCTGGAGTGCGAGTACAGCGCGGAGCTGACGGAAGAGCAGATTGCGGAGATTAATGTGCAGACGGTGAAAGCCGGAGATTGGGCTCTGATCAGTGTGCAGCCGTTTGTAAGTGAAGAGACGCTGACCGTCACCATGAAGGACGGAGAAGTTTTCTCGATCCATGTGACCGATGCGCAGATCAAAAAGACAGTGATCGA